>CAKRPM010000024.1 GCA_934378025.1 uncultured Eubacteriales bacterium
CCTAAGAGCCCCTTTCAAGTTAGTGCGATAATCTTTTTCTTCCTTTGGCTCTTCTTCTGGCCAAAACTTTTTGTCCGTTAGCGCTCATCATTCTTTTTCTGAAGCCGTGTACCTTGCTTCTTTGTCTTTTCTTGGGTTGATAGGTTCTAACCATTCCCGACACCTCCTTGCTCTTGCCCATCGGACAGACTTGTCCTTGCGCATTTTAGTGAAACATTGTTATTATACGGTGAAAAACCTCTTTTGTCAATAACAATTTAAAAATTAAAAGATTTGGCAATATAATCCGCCACCTCTTCGATGGGCATTCTTTCTTGTTTCATACTGTCCCGCTCGCGAACGGTTACGCATCCGTCCTCTTCGCTTTCAAAATCATACGTTACGCAGAACGGCGTTCCGATTTCGTCCTCACGACGATAACGTTTGCCGATCGAACCGGTATCGTCAAAATCGCAGGGGAATACGGCGCTGAGTTTGTCATATACTTCGGCAGCCTTTTCACTGAGCTTTTTGGACAACGGCAGTACAGCGGCTTTATACGGTGCCAATGCCGGATGCAGACGCATTACCACGCGTGTGTCATTCTTCTGTGCGTCAATGACCTCCTCGTCATAAGCCTCCACCAAAAAGGCCAGCAGTACCCGGTCGCAGCCCAAAGAAGGCTCGATGACGTAGGGAACGTATTTTTCATTGCTGACGGGATCCAAATATTCCATTTTCTCCCCCGAATGTTCGGCGTGCTGCGTCAAGTCATAATCGGTTCTGTCCGCAATGCCCCACAACTCGCCGAAACCGAACGGAAACAAAAATTCAATATCCGTAGTGGCGCGGGAATAGAAGGCAAGCTCTTCCTTGCTGTGATCTCTCAAACGCAGATTTTCCGATTTAATGCCCAAGGACAGCAGGAAATTCTCGCAGTAATCTTTCCAGTATTTAAACCATTCCAAATCCGTGCCCGGTTTGCAGAAAAATTCCATTTCCATTTGCTCAAATTCGCGTGTACGGAAAATAAAATTGCCCGGTGTAATTTCATTACGGAAAGATTTTCCGATCTGACAAACGCCGAAGGGAATTTTTTTGCGGGTAGTTCTTTGAATATTCTTAAAATCAACAAATATACCCTGTGCGGTTTCCGGACGCAAATAAACCTCATTTTTCGCGTCCTCCGTTACCCCCTGGAAGGTTTTAAACATCAAATTAAACTTTCTGACCTCGGTAAAATTGCATTTTCCGCAATTGGGGCAAACAATATTGTGCTCTTTGATGTAATTGAAAATTTCTTCATTGCTCCAGCCGTCTGCTACTTCGCCGGTGGCATCTTCAATCAGCTTGTCCGCTCTGTGACGTGTTTTACATTCCTTGCAGTCCATCAACGGATCGCTGAAGCCGCCGACATGGCCGCTGGCCACCCAAACCTCCGGGTTCATCAAAATTGCCGCGTCCAATCCGACGTTATAGCGGGTTTGCGTCACAAATTTTTTCCACCATGCTTTTTTAATATTATTTTTCAGTTCTACGCCAAGCGGACCGTAGTCCCATGAATTGGCAAGACCGCCGTAAATTTCACTGCCGGGATATACAAAACCTCTGCCTTTGCAAAGAGATACAATTTTTTCCATGGTTTTTTCGGTATTTTTCATTGTTTTGCCCCTCTCATATAGTATGACATTCATTATAATCACTTTTTTTGTGACTGTCAACGAATTTTCCACATTTATCTATTTAAATGTTGATTTCTTTATTTACTTATGTTATACTTAACTATATATTAAATATATAATAGAAAAGAAAAGGAGGAATCATTTTGCAATCTTTTACGGATGTTTGGGATAAAGCGCTGACACTTATCAAACCGCAAGTTACAAGCGTATCCTTTGACAGCTGGATTAAACTTTTAAAACCGGTTAAGATGGAAAACAACGTGGCCTATTTTTATGTACGCACGCTTTTCCAAAAAGGCACGGTTATGAATAATTTTGCAAAAATCATCGAAAATGCGCTTACGGAAACCATGGGTTTTGAAATCCGTTTTGAGATCATTACGGAAAATGACGCACCCCCCAGAATCATTGAGCAGGCCAAAAAACGAGAAGAAAAATTTAACGAGGTTTTGGACAAAACCGAAGAATATATTATCTCTCCCAGCCAAAAGCTGACGTTTGAAAACTTTATTGTCGGTAATGAAAATAAATTCGCTCATGCTGCGGCGCTGGCTGTGGCCAACAATCCCGGTTTTGCCTATAACCCCTTGTTTATTTACGGAAGAAGCGGGCTGGGAAAAACCCACTTGATGTGCGCGATTGCCAATGAAATTCGCAAAAATGATCCGAAAAAAGTCATTCTTTATACAAAATGCGAAGATTTCGGAAATGAATTGGTGGAGGCTCTGCAAAAGGGCAAAATGATCGAATTTCGGAAAAAATACCGCTATGTGGACGCATTTTTGGTGGATGACGTTCAGTTTATTGCGGGCAAAGAGCAGATGCAGGAGGAATTTTTCCACACCTTTGAAACGCTGCACGAAGCCAATAAACAGATTATCTTAACGTCGGATCGTCCGCCGATTGAAATGCTGACCTTGGCGGAACGGCTGAAAAACCGTTTTATGATGGGTTTGATGGCCGATATTCAACCGCCGGAATTTGAAACAAGATGCGCCATTATCAAAACCAAAGCGGCCGCCTTAAATTTGGATCTTTCCAATGACATTGTTGAATTTGTTGCGAAGAAACTACACACCAATGTCAGAGAGTTGGAGGGCGCCATCAATAAAATCAAGGCCTTTAAAATGCTGAACAACGAAAAGCCGTCGCTGACCACCGCGCAGCTTGCCATCAATGCGGTTATTTCGGAAAATATGCCGACGGCCGTCAATGTGGATTTGATTGTCGACAACGTGGCGCGGTATTACAATTTACCGGTAGACGATATGAAGAGCAAGAAGAGAAATGCCGGAATTGTCAATGCCCGACAGATTTCCATGTACATAGCCAAACAGATGACCGACCTTTCTTTGGAGGAAATCGGCGAGTCTTTCGGCGGAAAAGATCATTCCACGGTTTTGTATGCCGTCAATAAAATCGAAAAAATGGCCAATCGCGATCCCAAGCTTGCACAAGACATTAACGACTTGAAAGAAAATATCAAAAAATCGTTTTAGTTTTCCGAAAAGTTTTTCTTTTATTCACATCACTTTTCCACGGTTTTCACAAAATGAAATTTGTTTTTAATAGCTCTGTGGAAAAGAAAATTCTTGTCCACAGGATTATCAAGGACTTGTACACACCGATTTTTGTCGCAGTTATGGGAAAAGGAGCGGTTTTAAACGCTTTCCACACCCCCTAATAGTACTACGACTATAAAAAAAGTATTCTCATGAAAGGAAGAATGAACAAGATGAAATTTTCCTGCAATAAGGCACTGCTGAATGAAGCGGTTGCCGTTGTACAAAGAGCAGCGGCGGTAAAAAGCTCGCTGAGTGCACTGGAAGGTATTTTAATCGAAACCAAAAACGACACGATCACCTTTACCGCATACGATTTGGACATCGGTGTTGTTTACAGTATCGAGGGAACGGTAGATGTTGAGGGAAGCATCGTTTTGCCCTGCAGACTGTTCGGGGAAATCGTGCGCAAATTACCGGAAGAAACCGTAAAAATTTCAACCGATGAAAAATTTCTGACTAATATTTCCAGCGGCAGTGTAAAATTCACCATTTTAGGACTTTCCGCCATGGAATATCCGGAACTGCCGACGATTATCGAAGGGGACGAGCTGACTCTGGAAAACAAGCCCTTTAAGAATTTGTTAAAACAAACGGTTTTTGCGGCGGCGGAAAGCGACGAGCGGCCGATTTTACAGGGAATTTTATTTGATATCGAACCGGAAAATAAAAATATTTGCGCAGTCGCGGTGGACGGCGTTCGCCTGGCCATTCGCAAAGAAAAAATCGTGGATTTTTACGGAAAAAACGTGCAATTTGTCATTCCGAAAAAAACCGTCAATGAAATTTTGAAAAATCTTCCCGAACAGGAAGACTTGCAAATTAAAATTTCCATTTCGCACAAGCATTTAATTTTTAATATCGGCGATAAAAAAATCATTTCCAGACGCCTGGAGGGCGAATTTTTAAATTATAAAAACGCCATTCCCGGCCAATGCGCTTTTTCATTGATTGTTGAAAAGAAAAAGCTTGCCTCTTCGATTGAGCGGGCGGCGCTTTTGGTCAGTCCGACCGTGCGGATTCCCATTCACTGCACATTTGACTATAATATGATTAAAATTTCAAGCGCCACCAATATGGGAAAATTCTATGATGAATTTGAAATCGAGCCGTTTCATCAAACGTTGGAAATCGGATTCAATCATAAATATATGTTGGACGCTCTTGCCGCTTGTGAAGAGGAAACCGTGAAAATCGAACTGAATAATTCCAAAACTCCCATCGTATTAAAATCGCCGGAAAATGATCATTTTATTTTCTTGGTATTGCCGATGCGCCTTTCCAACGATGATTAAAGTAAATATTTATACCGAAAAAATCAAGCTGAAAGAAGCCTTAAAATTTTCCGGTGCAACGGAAAGCGGCGGTGCGGGAAAAGAAGCGGTGGAAATGGGAGAAGTTTTCGTAAACGGAGAAATATGCACCGTTCCCGGCAAAAAGCTTTCACAAGGAGATGTTTTCCGTTTTAACGGAGAAGATTATTTGATCTGTCATGAAAATTAAAACGGTTTCTTTTCTGAATTTCAGAAATATTGAGGATTTAACGCTGACATTTTCCGACGGCGTGTGGATCATTGCCGGAGAAAATGCACAGGGAAAAACCAATATTTTGGAGGGCATTTGGTATTTATCATCTCTGCACTCTTTTCGGGCGGCCAAAGACGATCAATTGATTCGATACGGACAGAAGAATGCAAAAATTTCTTTAATTTTCGAAGAAAATGAACGTCAAAGAGAAATGACGGTAGACTTTTTTGCCGGAAAAGGAAAGAAGATTTATGCAGACGGCAGGCTTCTGCAGAAAAGCAGAGAAGCCCTCGGCCTATTTAAAAGCGTGATTTTCACACCGGATCATTTGATGATGATTAAAGGCAGTCCGAACAATCGGCGGGAATTTTTGGACGTGGCGATTTGCGCGCTCAGTACAAAATATACCGAGTATCTTTTGCATTATGCAAAAGCACTGAAAAATCGAAATCGCGTTTTGAAAGAAGTACCGGAATGTCCCTCCCTGATTTCAACGCTCCCGGTTTGGGAAGAAATGTTGGCGCGGTACGGCAGCTTTATCGCTTTTACAAGACAGCAGTATGTGTTGAAATTGGAAGCGGCCGCTCAAAAAATTTACGAGGAAATTTCCGGCGGTCGGGAAAAAATCAAGCTGATTTATTTGAATGCTTTTTCAAAAGATGCGATCGATGAAGAAACGTATTTTAAAAAAATGATCGAACGCTTTGAAAAAAGCAGAGAAAAAGATTTGGAACGCAAAAGCACCTCTTTCGGCGTGCATAAAGATGATTTATTGTTATTGATCGGCGGGAAGAGTGCAAAGTTTTTCGCTTCTCAAGGACAAATACGAAGTTTAACGCTTTCTTTAAAGCTGGCGGAAGCGCAATATACCGAAGAACAGGAAGGAAAAAAACCGATCATTTTACTGGATGATATTTTTTCCGAGCTGGACGAAAATCGGCAAAAATTTATCATGGAGCATACGCTGGACAACCAGTGTATTGTAACCACATGTGAACCGGAAAAACTGAAAAGCATCAGTCAAAATATTATTTTTATTGAAAACGGGGGAAGAAAATGTATCTCCACATAGGTCAAGGTGCCGTATTGTATGATAAAGAAATCATCGGTATTTTTGATTTGGATAAAACCACGGTTTCAAAGAAAACACGTAGTTTTTTAAATGAAAAAGAGAAAAGCGGCAAAACCCGATATATCGGAACCGATTTACCGCAAAGCTTTATTATTACACAGCAAGAGGACCGCGAGCAAATTTTTATCACACAAACAGCAGGGATCACCTTGAAAAAACGTATGAAACAAATACATGAGCAGGAGGAATATCATGGCACAGCAACACGCGTATGACGAAACACAAATCCAAGTCTTAGAAGGACTGGAAGCCGTGCGAAAAAGACCGGGCATGTACATAGGCTCCACATCCGTAAAAGGACTGCACCACTTGGTGTACGAAATTGTGGATAATGCCATTGACGAGGCAATGGCAGGATATTGTAAAGAAATAAAAGTTAGGATTATGCCCGGCAATATCATTGAGGTATGTGATGACGGCCGCGGTATTCCGATCGGAATTCACCCAAAGATGGGAATTCCCGCGGTGGAGGTAGTCTTTACCGTATTGCATGCCGGCGGAAAATTCGGCGGCGGCGGATATAAGGTGTCGGGCGGTCTTCACGGTGTGGGCGCCAGTGTTGTAAACGCACTCAGCGAATGGCTGGAAGTGGAGGTTTCCAATGGGGAACACGTATACTATCAGCGCTATGAACGCGGAAAATCCACCGGCCCGTTAAAGGTCATTCGCGATACCGATCAAAAAGGAACCACAGTTCGTTTTTATGCGGATCATGAAATTTTTGAAACGCTTGATTATGACTATGACACGCTGTTGACCCGGCTGCGCGAGCAGGCATTTTTGAATGCCGGACTGAAAATTACATTTTCCGATGAACGCGACGCGGAAAATATCCGCAAAAAGGAACTGCATTTTGAAGGCGGCGTCAAAAGCTTTGTGGAATACCTCAATAAAAGCAAAGATCCGATTCAAGAAGATATTATTTATCTTAACGGTTCGAAAAATACCTGCACGGTGGAAATTGCCATGCAGTATACCTCCCATTATGACGAAAATATTTTGTCCTTTGCCAACGACATTCGTACCGTGGACGGCGGTACGCATGAGGTCGGATTTAAAAGCGCTTTGACAAGAATTATGAACGGTTATGCCCATGCGCGCAATTTTTTGAAGGATAATGAAAAATTGTCGGCGGAAGATGTGCGGGAAGGGTTAACTGTGGTTCTTTCCGTAAAAGTGGAAGAAGCGGAATTTGAGGGGCAAACCAAAACCAAACTCGGCAACAGCGAAGTCAGCGGTATCGTCAGTGCCGTTATGAATGAACAGCTGCGTGATTATTTGGAGGAAAATCCGAAAATCGCCAAACTGATTATCGAAAAAGCACTGTTAGCCTCGCGCACGAGAGAAGCGGTTCGTAAAGCAAGAGAAACCAGCAGAAAGAGTGCGCTGTCCTCCGGCATGAGTCTTCCCGGAAAACTGGCGGATTGTCAGATGAAAGATTCTGAAATTACCGAAATCTATATTGTCGAGGGTGACTCTGCGGGCGGCTCCGCAAAGCAGGGGCGCGATCGCAGATTTCAAGCGATTTTACCGCTGTGGGGCAAAATGCTGAACGTTGAAAAAGCGAGACTGGACAAGGTCTATAATAATGAAAAGCTGCTGCCGGTGATCACTGCGCTCGGCACCAACATCGGAGAAGATTTTACACTGGAAAAATTACGCTACGGAAAAATTATCATTATGGCCGATGCCGATGTTGACGGTTCTCACATTCGAACGCTGCTGCTGACATTTTTCTTCCGTTTTATGCGGCCGCTCATCGAAGAGGGACATATTTATCTGGCGCAACCGCCTCTGTTTAAACTGACAAAAGGAAAAGTTGTAAACTATGCCTACAGTGACGAACAGAGAGATCAACTGAACGCCGAAATGGGCGGCGGCGCATTGATTGCCCGTTATAAAGGTCTCGGTGAAATGAATCCGGAGCAGCTGTGGGAAACCACCATGGATCCGCGCCGCAGAACCATCATTCGCGTGACCATGGAGGACGCCATGCAGGCGGACGAAATTTTCTCCATTTTGATGGGGGATAAAGTGGAACCGAGAAAAGAATTTATTGAAACCAATGCACAATATGTGCAAAATCTGGATATTTAAAGGAGGGAATGCAAAATGAGTAAAAAAGCCGTTCCCAACGAAAAGAAAGAGCCCATCAGCTTCGAGGGACAAAAGCTGCTGGATTTGGATATCGTCAAAGAGGTAAAAAAAGCCTATCTTGACTATTCCATGAGCGTTATCGTCGGCAGAGCGCTGCCGGATGTACGTGACGGATTAAAGCCCGTACACAGAAGAATTTTGTATACCATGTATGAAGCGGGATTGACGCATGATAAACCGTATCGCAAATCCGCCACCACCGTCGGTGACGTGCTCGGTAAATATCACCCGCACGGAGACGCGTCTGTTTATGACGCCATGGTTCGCCTGGCGCAGGACTTTTCCCTGCGGTATCCGCTGGTAGAAGGGCAAGGAAACTTCGGAAGTATTGACGGCGATCCCCCGGCGGCTTATCGTTATACCGAGGCACGCATGGAGCGCATGGCCATGGAAATGCTGACCGATATCAAAAAAGATACGGTTGATTTTATGCCGTCGTTCGATGATAAAGGCCAGGAGCCTACGGTACTGCCCTCTCGTTTCCCGAATCTTTTGGTAAACGGTTCGCAGGGCATTGCCGTCGGAATGGCAACCGACATGCCGCCGCACAATTTGCGTGAGGTCATTGACGGTATTATCGCTTTGATGGAAAACCCCGAAATGGATACCGATGAGATCATGCAATATATTAAAGGTCCGGATTTTCCGACCGGCGGTATTATCATGGGGAAAAGCGGGATCCGCAAAGCCTACCAAACCGGACGCGGAAAAATTTATGTCCGCGCGAAAGCGGAAATTGAGGAGCACAAGGATCGATATCGTATTGTTGTTACCGAAATTCCGTACATGGTCCGTAAAGCCGCTTTAATCGAAAAAATCGCCGAAGAGGTAAAAAGCGATCGGATTCCGGGCATTTCCGATATTCGTGACGAATCCGATAAAGAAGGACTTCGGTTTATCATTGATTTAAAGCGGGAGGCAAATGCACAGGTCGTTTTAAATCAGTTGTACAAGTTTACCGATATGCAGTCCACCTGTTCCATCATAAATTTGGCATTGGTGAACAATGTACCTAAGGTTTTGCCTTTAAAAGATATCATGCGCGAATATATTAAGCATCAGGAAAGTGTAATTCGCCGCAGAACGGAATTTGATATCAAAAAGGCAAAAGCCCGCGTTCATATTTTGGAGGGTCTGCTGAAAGCCATCGACTTTATCGATGAGGTCATTAAAATTATCAAGAAAAGCAGCTCCATTCAAACTGCCAAAACCGCTTTGATGGAACGCTTTGAACTGACGGATATTCAGGCGCAGGCCATCGTGGATATGCGGTTGGGACAGTTGACCGGCTTGGAACGCGAAAAGCTGGAAAACGAACTGCAAGATTTACTGGCGAAGATTGCCGATTGGGAAGACATTCTGGCCAAGGAAAGCCGCGTTATAGAAATTATCAAAACCGATTTATTATCCATTAAAGAAAAATACGGCGACGACCGCCGTACGGAAATTACGATCGGTGAAATCGGCATTGAGGACGAGGATCTGATCCCCGAGGCACAGAGCGTATTTACGCTGACGGAGGCCGGCTATATTAAACGTATGGCGACCAGCGAATACTCCGCGCAGCATCGCGGCGGCAAAGGCATTAAAGGCATGACCACCAAGGCGGAGGACATTGTAAAAGAAATGTTTGTGGCCTCGTCGCACGATTTGCTGCTGTTCTTTACCAACAAGGGCAGAGTGTACAAAATCAAAGGATATGAAATTCCGGAATGCTCCAGAATCAGCAAAGGCAGCAATATTGTCAATATTCTGCCCATTGAATCGGATGAAAAGGTCACCTCGATCATTCATATCAATAATTTTGAAAATGACAGCTATCTGTTAATGGCAACGCATAACGGTACCATTAAGAAAACCGCACTGCGCGATTACGCCAACATTCGCAAAACCGGCGTAATTGCCATTATTCTGGATGAGGGCGATCACCTGGTCGATGTGCGTCAAACGGCGGGCGATGATACCATCATGCTGGCAACACATGAAGGAAAGGCCATTCGATTCAGCGAAAAAGACGCTCGACCGATGGGCAGAGTGACGCGCGGCGTACGCGGTATTTTGCTGGGGAAAGACGACTATGTAATCAGCATGGAAATTGTCGCACCGGATCAAAAATTCCTGACCATTACCGAAAACGGATACGGCAAACGGACGGATCCCGGCGAATATAAAGTACAGTCCAGAGGCGGCAAGGGTATTTCCAACTATGCGCTGTCTGCCAAAACCGGTTTGGTTGCGGCAGCAAAAATGGTGCATGAAGAGGATGATCTGCTTTTGATGACCAATACCGGTGTGATTATGCGGACCAGCGTGCATGAAATCAATGTTTTAGGCAGAAGCACGCAAGGCGTTATTGTCACCCGACTGAGTGAGGGCGTCAAAGTGATCGGAATTTCCAGAGTGGAAAAAGAAGAAGCACAAGAAGAGGAAGAACCGTCGGAGGCTTCGGAGCAAACCGAACTTTAAAATAAGAAAAAAGCGGTTACAGCACTCAAAAAAATTATTGCGGCACACTTCATTTGGAGGTGTGCCGCAGTTTTATGCGCCAAACGAAAGCGTTAGAGAATTGCTTTGCACTGAACAAGTCCGTAAAAAACGGACAATAGAAAAAAGAGCCCTCTTGATGTAAAATATACATCAGGAGGGAATTTTTA
>CAKRPM010000025.1 GCA_934378025.1 uncultured Eubacteriales bacterium
TTTATAAATAATATAAGAGAAAAAAATCGGGAGGAAAGAATATGGACATTGCGGTGATTACGGGTGCCAGCAGCGGCATGGGAAAAGAATTTGTGCTGCAGCTGGATCGAACCGAGCGATATGATGAAATTTGGGTAATTGCGCGCAGCAGAGAAAAGCTGGAGGCGCTGAAAGAACAGGTGCGGCAACCGATCAGAGTGCTGGCGTATGATTTGACCAAGGAGGAAAGCTTTGACGCTTTACAGAAGCTGTTGGAGCAGACAAAGCCGCATGTCCGTCTGCTGCTCAATTGCAGCGGGTACGGCAAATTCGGGGCGTTTGACACGGTGGATATCGTGGACGATTTGGGCATGATTGATTTGAATGTCAAAGCGGTGGTACGCATGAGTCGGCTGTGCCTGCCGTATATGAAAAAAGGGGATCACTTGCTGAATTTGGATTCGCTGTCGGCCTTTCAAAGCGTGCCGTATTTGAATACCTATGCGGCGACAAAGGCATTTGTGCTGAGCTACTCCCGCGGGCTGGCGGCGGAGCTTCGGCCGCGGGGCATCCATGTAATGGCCATTTGCCCGGGATGGGTAAAAACCGCCTTTTTTGACCGTGCCGAGCAAAGCGATCCCAATGCGGTGACATATTTTAATATTCTCTTTACGCCCGAACAAATTATAAAAACGGCGCTGCGGGATATGAAAAAGGGCAAAACAGTGTCCATTCATGATTTTCGTATTCGGGCGCAGGTATGCCTGGTGAAGTTTTTGCCGGCAAAATGGGTGAGCTATATTTGGTTAAAACAGCAGAAGAAACCGATTCGATAAGTCAAAAACAGCTATGACGGCGCAGGAAAAAGGGACGGTATGGTTTTGCGCGCTGCGGTGCAAAATATCTTAGAGGGAATTTTCCGCATAGAAGGGAACACCGAGCGGCGGAAAACCCAACGATATTTTGTGACGGAGATGAAAAACAATGCCAAACAAATGCCCCTGCCAAAGAAAATCCTGCCCATATCACCATCAATGCGATGCGTGCAAAAAGCATCATGCAGGCTTTAAAAGGCGACTTTCGGTGGCCTGCGAGCGAAAAAAGAAAAAAGGCGGGAGGAAAAAACATGAATAGCAGATATCAAACAGCGCGGCGCTTTTTGATTTTTTGGACGCTGTTTATCGGCGTGGGCGCGGTGGCGGGCGCTGTGGGCATGCTGGTCGATCCGAGCGGAAAGGCGATGGGAATGGACGCCATGCTGCCGTATTTTCAGGTGCTGCCGATGGCGGATGTGTTGTTTCAGGATTTTGTCTTTTCGGGCATTGCGCTGTTCATTGTGAACGGCGTGACCAATTTGACGGCGGCGGGGTTGCTGCTGGCCAAACGGAAAAGCGGTGTGATTGCGGGCGGCATTTTCGGGGGAACATTGATGCTGTGGATTTGTATTCAGTTTTATATGTTTCCCATGAATTTTATGTCTACGGCTTATTTTGTGTTCGGCTTTTGCCAGGCGGCGACCGGATATGCGGCATGGGTGTTTGAAAAGCAGGAGTCCTTTTGCGCAGCACCTGCCGATGAGGGGAAAATCGGAACAAATCCGCGGCGGCTGGTGGTATTCTTTTCGCGCATGGGTTATGTAAAAAAAGCGGCCTATGAGGAGGCCGAGCGCACCGGAGCGTCGCTTTATGAAATCAAAGCCACGGAAAAAACGGATGGAACCGCGGGATTTTGGTGGTGCGGCCGATTTGCCATGCATCGATGGGATATGCCGATTCAACCGATTGACATTGACCTTTCCCGCTACGAGCATGTGACTGTTTGTTCGCCGATTTGGGTGTTTTCCATGGCGGCGCCGGTGAGGAGCTTTTGCCGTGCGGCGGCCGGGAAAATCCGTGAGGTGGATTACATATTTGTGCGGCACACCAAAGGAAAATGCGAAAATGAGGCGCGCGAGGCCGATCGTCTGTTGGGACTGCGGCACACGCAAAAGCGAAGTATATGCTGCAAGATGGGTGCCTACAAAGAAATCGAATAAAAAGAGGCTGTAAAAACTTTTGTTTTTACAGCCTCTTTTGTGCTATTTTTGCTTGGTGTGTTTAATGACTTTCATGCGGATGAATTCTTCCCGTTCTTTTTCATCCAGTGCGTCGGTGATAAAAGCAATGGTTTGCTCATGATTGGGAATGATAATGTTTTTCAAGGCGCCGACGCGTTTTTGCGTTTTTTTAATGGCCAGCGCCAGACGGTAAATGGATGTTTCCACCTCCGCCAAATGGGCGCAAAGGAGTTTTACCTTGGTGAATTTTTCAAAGGCCGCGTCCAGTTCCGAACCGGTGGACAAAAGGGCATATTCCGGTTCTTCCGTGTTTTCACGGTGTTTGATTTGCGGAATTTCGACCCCCATAACGCTGCGCCGTAAAATGGTAAAGCGATCGTCCGGCGGCACTGCGGCTACCAGTGAATGAATGGAGCCGGTGGTGATGTTCGCCATTTGCAGTGCGGCGTATGCCTGTGTAAAGGTGGTGTTGATCTGCGCCTGAATTTCCTTGGCGTCGTCAATCAAATCCATCATTTCACGGACTAAAATATTATGTTTTCGATCCATCAAATCAAAGCCGGTTTTGGCCAGTGCCAACGATTTTTTGGTGGCAATTAAATTCCCTTTGGTGGGAAAAACATTGTTCATGATTGCGGACGCTCCTTTCCGCTACGCACCGGAAATTCGGCGCATAGAAGTTTATAAGATTTTACTTTGCGGACGGCAAAAATTCGTCCAGCAGCTTGCTGTCAACGCGCGTCAGTTCGCTGCGCGGCAACAGGGACAGCAGCTTCCAGCCCAGATCCAGCGATTGCTCAATGGATCGGCTTTCGCCCGGCTGTTGATGGATAAAGCTGTTTTCAAACTGTCTGCCGAATTCCATATAGCATTTGTCGGCGTCGGACAATTCCTCCTCGCCGATAACGCCGGCCAGCGAACGAATGTCCAAAACCTTGGCATAGGCAGCAAAAAGCTGTGCGCTCAGTGCGGAGTGATCTTTGCGGGTAAAGCCTTCGCCGATACCGTCTTTCATCAGACGGGACAGGGAGTTGAGCACCGATACCGGCGGGAAAATCCCGTTTTGCGAAAGCGATCTTTCCAGCACGATCTGCCCCTCGGTAATATACCCGGTAAGGTCGGGAATGGGGTGGGTGATATCGTCGTTGGGCATGGTCAAAATCGGGATTTGCGTCACCGATCCGTTTTTGCCCTTGATCATACCGGCCCGTTCATAAAGGGAAGCAAAATCCGAATACAGATAACCGGGGTAACCCTTTCTGCCCGGAATTTCACCTTTAGAGGAGGACAGCTCGCGCAGTGCCTCGGCATAAGAGGTCATATCCGTCATGATGACCAGTACGTGCATGCCCTTTTCAAAAGCCAAGTATTCGGCCGCCGTCAGCGCGCACCGCGGTGTGATAATCCGTTCGATGATCGGATCGTCCGCCAAGTTTAAAAACATGGCCACACGTCCGAGCGATCCGCTTTCTTCAAAAGCACGCTTAAAATAGTCCGCCACATCGTGCTTGACGCCCATGGCGGCAAAGATGATGGCAAAATTGTTTTTTTCGTCGCCCGCCAGCTTTGCACCGGTGGCAATTTGCACCGCCAGCTTGTCGTGCGCGATACCGCTGCCTGAAAAAATCGGCAGCTTTTGCCCGCGGATCAGCGTCATCAGGGTATCAATCGAGGAAATGCCCGTTTCGATAAAATTGCGCGGGTATTGGCGCGAAACAGGATTGATCGCCGCACCGTTGACATCCATGCGCGTTTTGCAGTAGATGTTGCCCAGGCCGTCGATCGGCTGCCCGATACCGTTCATGACCCGCCCGAGGATTTCTTCGCTCAGGCCGAGTTTCATCGATTCGCCCGTAAAGGACGAAACCGTATTTTCCAGAGAGATGCCGCCCGTGCCTTCAAAAACCTGAATGACGGCTCTGTCGCCCTCCAGCTGAATGACCTTGCCGCGGCGGCGCGCACCGTTTTCCGGCACCAGATCCACCATCTCGTCATAGGCAACGTTTTGTACATTCTCCAATATTACCAGAGGACCTTTAATTTCTTGGATGGATAAGTATTGAATTTTCATAAGGTCACCCCTACTCTTCGTATTGAGCCAAAAGCTCGCTGATTTTCCGATCGATTTCTTTGCGATAGGCTTCAAAGGCCTGGGATTGGTCATTGGGTACATCATACTTGATTTTCGATACTTTTTCGAAAATACCGAGACCTGTGATCATGGATACCGGGATGTTTTTCCGCACCACCGGCAGGCATTGATCATAAAGATACAAAATAATGTCCATCATGCGGTATTGCTTTTCAATGGGGACATAGGTGTCGATCGGATGGTAGGCGTTTTGCTGCAAAAATCCTTCTCGAATCAGCCGCGCGATTTCCAGCGTCAGCTTCTGATCCTCCGGCAAAACGTCCTTGCCGATCAGCTTGACGATTTCCAGCAGGCGGCTTTCTTCCAAAAGAATTCCCAAAATTCTGCCGCGTGCATGGATGAAATCTTCATTGACGTTTTGGTTGTACCAATCCTTCAAGTCATCCAGATATTCCGTGTAACTGCCGACCCAGTGAATGGCGGGGTAGTGGCGGGAATAGGCCAGCGAACGATCCAACGCCCAAAAGCAGCGAATAAACCGCTTGGTATTTTGCGTAACCGGTTCGGAAAAGTCGCCGCCCTGCGGGCTGACCGCACCGATGATGGTTACGCTGCCGCGATTGCCGCCCAGCGCCTCAACATACCCTGCGCGCTCGTAAAACTGGGAAAGACGGCTCGGCAGGTAGGCGGGAAAGCCCTCTTCCGCCGGCATTTCTTCCAACCGTCCCGAAATTTCACGAAGCGCCTCCGCCCAACGCGAGGTGGAGTCTGCCATGATGGCAACGTGATAACCCATATCGCGATAGTATTCCGCCAGCGTAATGCCGGTATAGATGGACGCTTCGCGCGCCGCCACCGGCATGTTGGAGGTGTTGGCGATCAGGGTGGTACGGTCGGTTAACGGTTTGCCGCTTTTCGGGTCGATCAGTTCGCCGAATTCTTCCAGTACCTGCGTCATTTCATTGCCGCGTTCGCCGCAGCCGATATATACAATGATGTCCGCGTCCGACCATTTGGCAATTTGATGCTGCGTCATGGTTTTGCCCGTGCCGAATCCGCCCGGGATGGCCGCGGCGCCGCCTTTTCCGATCGGGAACATGGCGTCAATGATCCGCTGACCGGTCAGCAGGGGCTGATTGACGGTTAACCGTTGACCGATGGGACGCGCGGTTTTAATCGGCCACTTTTGCGCCAAGGCAATTTCATGCACCCGACCCTTGGCGTCCTCCACCTTCAACAGCGGCTGCAAAATGTTATATTCTCCGTTTTCCGCCGCCCAGACGACCTTGCCCTCAATTTGCGGGGGAACCATGCTTTTATGGGTGATCAATGAGGTTTCGGGCGTGGTGGCAAAGATTTGCCCCTGCCGCACCGAATCACCGGTTTTGACCAGCATGGTGACCGGCCATTTCTTTTCCGTGTCCAAATTCTGCACGTCAATGCCGCGGGCGATAAACGCACCGCTTTGCTTTTCCAAATCGCGCAGCGGCCGCTCGATTCCGTCAAAAATATTGGTTAAAATTCCGGGGCCCAGCAAAGCGCAAAGCGGTCCGCCGGTGCCGATGACCGGCTCGCCGACCTTCAGCCCCGAGGTATCCTCGTAAACCTGGATGGTGGTTTGCTCGTCGCTGATCATAATGACCTCGCCGATCAATTTGGTCTCGCCGACGTACACCATTTCCATCATTTGAAAACACTTGGCACTGTGTACGGTTACAACCGGTCCGTTAATGCTGAATATTTTTTCCATGTTCTCACCTACTGAATTTCTGTGCCCAAGCCGCTGATTTCCAAAAACCGTTCCATTGCATGGGCCATGTTACTGTCAATGGTATAGTCCAGCAAAATATGCTTTTTGCGATCCTCTACCTTGCATCCGCCGAAACGAATCGACGCGTCTGTTTCAAACTTGGCATGCGGCAAAAACTGCTCGGTCAACGCCCGCTCGCCCTGATCCTTTTCGGGCAAAACCACGGTGACTTTATCGCTGAGCATGGCAAGATTGGTATTTTTAAATTGCTTTTTTAAAGAAGCAAGATACTCCTCGGATTTTGTATAGGCGGAAATCCGTGCTTCCACCTCGTCCGAAACGGCCTTTTCAATCTCCATTCTGCGGCGCAGCAGCGTTTTCTTGGCCTGAAATTTTTTGTCATTCAGGGCACGGGTGATGCGCAATTGCTCGGCGGCGGTTTCTCTTTGAACTTTTTCCAAAGAATCGGCCAGCGCTTTTTCGCGTGCTTCTTGCGTGGCTTTTGCTTTGGCGGCGGCAAAGGCCGCCTGCTTTTCCTCCCGTTCTCTTTCGGCATCCGCTAAAACGGCGGCGCGAAAAGAACCCAGAAGATTTTCAATTTGTTTTTGTTCCATGGTTGTGGCCATTCCTTTCCGCTACGCGACAAGGCACAAATGATCCGAGAAAGGTCATTTGTGCTTTGTTTTTCGGCCGTATGGGCGAAAAACAGCGCATAAAAATTTTTCTTTGGTTCCGAGGATCGGGCGGTTGCGCCCGGTTTCCTCAGATTTTAATACCGATGGCAAGCCGGATATATTCGGAAATCGCATTTTCACTGCGCCCCGAACCGTGCCGATCGGGAATTTCCACCAGCAGAGGGGTGGAAAGCGTTCTCTTTAGCTTGCTGATTTTTGCGGGGCAGAGATCCACCAGCTTTTCTGTCAGTAACAAAATGCCGATGTCTTGATCTGCCACGGCCTTTTCCAGCGCGTCGGACAATTCCTTTTCGGTGTGTACCACCACGCCGTCCACACCGCACAGGCGAAAGCCCATGTAGGTGTCGTTATTGTCCGAAATGACAAACATCTGCATAATAATCTCCATTCTGCCGCTCAAAAGCCGTCTGCTTCAGGCGCTTTAAAGCGACCGACAAGTGTTGCGGAAAACCCACTTAGATAACAAACAAAATCAAGAAGGCGACCAACAGACCGTAAATGGCGATACCTTCGCCCAGCGCAACGAAAATCAAGGATTTACCGAAGGTAGAGGGATCCTCGGCCATGGCGCCGATTGCAGCGGAAGCGGCAGGACCTACGGCCAAACCGCCGCCGATACCGGCCAGACCGACGGCAATGCCGGCGGCAAGTGCATAAAAGGCTTTGTCAGACAGTCCGCTTGCGACCGCGGCAGCGTTGCCGGCGGTGGCAGCGTCGCCCTCTGCGGCGGCAAAAGCGAAAATCGGAACCATAATGCCGATCATCATAATCATGCCGAAAGCTGACAGGTTGCAGTAAAAACGGCGTTTGGCTTTTTTGGCGTCGCATTTTCCGGCGATCACCGGCAAAATGGGCAGCAAAATCAGACCGAATGCGATGGTAACAAATAAGAATGCGTAAAACATGTTTTTTTCCTCCGATTTTATTTTAAAATTGTACTTTCATGGGGTGATACGGTTTTCCCTCGCCGGAATAAAACCGTGAAAACAACTCATAGAACTGCAGTCTGAGTCCCTGAATTCCGACAATCAGTCCCTCCAGGCCGATGACCAAAATATTGCCCAGCACCATTACGATGATGCCGCCGGTACCGCCCAGCATTTCGCTCATGGAGACCACAACCAGCATCATGCCCGCGTGGCTGATGGCGAACGCGCCGATACGCACATAGGAAATCGTATTGGACAGGAAGGAAAGAAAGACTTCAAACAACTCAAAAATATTTTCCGTACAGTATTCACCGAATTTTTTCGGCCGCCAATCCGCCTCGCCCGCACAGAGTTTTCCGAGCGGTTCTCTGAAAAAGATGGCAAGGATGGGCAGTACGATAAAGAAAATGACAAACAGCGGGGAGTACACTTTTTGACCGGCCAAAAACGTAAGCAGCAGCGCCGCAACGTTGCCGCCGAACAGCATCAAGCCCGCCAGCGCATTGGTGTCGAAAAAGATTTTTCGGAAATCGCGCTGCTTAATTCCGTTGATGATGTTCAAAACCATGGCACCGACAATTAACAAAATGCCGACGCCTGCCGCGGCCAACAGCGTCATGACCGTGTTGTTGCCCTCCAAAACATGAAATCCGACGCCGCGAATCCACTCTTCGTTTCCGAATACGGAACCGTATACAAATCCGAATGCGGTGGAGGACAGGCCGATAATCGTCATGATTTTGCCCAGCGGCATTTTCATTTTAAAGTAGGCAAGCAGCCCGATCAGGCTGAGCACAATTCCTTGCCCCACATCGCCGAACATTACGCCGAAAAATACGGTGTAGCTGATGGCGACCAGCGGCGTTGGATCCAGCTCGTTATAGCAGGGCGTGCCGTACATATTGACAAACTGTTCAAAGAATCGAATTCCCCACGGGTTGTGAATTTTGGTGGGGGGCTGCAAATTTTTGTTTTGCTCGGCGCCCTCGGCCATCACGGTGACATCCTCCAGTGAGGACAGCGACGCGGCAAACGATTTTGCCTTTCGGGCGGGCACCCAGCCGCAAAGGTAGAACAAATGGTGGTTCGCCCCTGCGAATTTCCGCATGCCCGAGGCCTCGCTGAGAAAATGATAGTGCGAATAGGCGATCAAAAGATGCTCGCGGTTGTCGGCAATGATTTTTTCATATTCGCTGTATAAAAGCGCCAGATGCTCTTGCGCTTCTTTTTTCTGCGCGGTGAGCGTTTGCAGCGTTTGGGCGGGCACGCCGTGCACCTTTTCGGAGATGCGCTCCCGCTCGAAAAACAGCGCCGAAAAATAGGCGTCCACCTTGTCCCGCTTGGCACGCGGGCAGAAATAAAATCCCCAAACGGTATTTTTGTTTTCATTGGTGGGAATAAAGAACGTATTTTCGGGCAGTCCCAACTGCTGGGCTTTCTCGTAGGCGGGACGGGGCATTCTGCCGAAGCGAAGCGCGATAAAACGGAAAGAAAACAAATCGTCCAAATTCATATCCAGGCTTTGCAGCGGCTGCAGCTGCTGCATCAGAAAATCGGCTTCCTTTTGGGCGGCCTCCTGCTCATCGATGCTTTTGCGCAGCATATTCAACCGCTCCTCAAAATCCGAAAGGGAGGAGCTGAGCACCTCGTCGGTTTCATGATACTCCGAAAAATCGCGGTATTCCGGTGTGATCCCCGCAAAGTCCAGCGCCTTTTGAATGGTTTGCAGTGTGTCGGCGTAGGCGTTGTGATCTTCCATGGCGTGCAGCGTTGTCTGCATGCCCACTTTGCTGTAAAGTTCGGGTTGAAAAACGCCGCTTTGCAAGGCTTTTTGCGCGGTTGGATCGAATTGTTCGGCCGGTCCGACCAAAATCATCAGTTTTTGCTTTTCAATTGCCATCTTTTGGCGTCACCTGCTTTCTCTTGCTTTTCGATAGTGAATCAGCAGCGGTTCAATTTGCTCGCGCGGCATATTGTACCGACAGCCCTCCACGATGGTTTTGATATTCTGAAGTTCGGTGTCCTTGAGCGTTAAAAACGCTAAAATCAAGGCCACGGATTGCGTGCTGAAATGAATGGTTTTTCGTGCGTTATGATCAATCATGGCGGCGATGTTGCGCTGCAAATCGCCCTCTGTCAGCGCACGGTACGGCGTTGCCCGCAGCGCATTTTCAAAGCCCTCTTTGGTTTCGGCCTTGATCAGTGCGTCGATCATTTCGGGCTTGAGTTTATAGCTTTTATCAAATAAGTATGCGCGCACCGTTTCGCCGGGCAGACGAAATCGCTGCCGCAGCCGATAAATCAGCATTAAATTCAGCGTGTCCACCTCGACGCCGACGCTTTTCTCAAGCTCGGGCGCTTTCTTCTTTCCGAAGAATTTTTTGATATGCTCGTAAAACATCTTGTAGTAATACGCCCACAAAAAATGCTCGGCACCCGAATAGGGAAGATCGCCCTCCGTTTCATACAGCGGGCGCAGCACGTCGGCAAACGGCGTATCCTCCAGCGCCGCCAGCAGTGCAAGCGGCGTATCCGCCTGGCTCAGTTTAAAAAAGTCCACCTTGGAATACTGATCCAGATAATCATATTTGTAATTTAAAAATCCGACGTTCGGCAGGGCAGGGTCATGAATACTGTTGATGCACCAGAGAATTTCATCGATTTCATAGCTGAGAATGATGATTTTCAAAAAAGAACGATCGTTTCTGCCCAGATAATGAAACAATTTCAAAAAGTCTCTGAAATACTCGCGCTGAATGACCGCTTCCAAATAGCCTCTGTGGACATAGGCGGCGTCCACCTCGGTTAAAACAGAGGAAAAGGCGGGGTGCCCTTTCAGATACAGCGTGATACTTTCCAGGCTCTGGCAGGAAAGCAGCTCGTTGTAATCCTCTTCCTTCAGCCGTTTACCGAACATGGCGCTGACCTTGGCACGAACGGCGGGATTGCTCGATTTGCTCATATCTCAGTCCTCGCTGATCGCAATTTTGTAAAGCGCGTCGACCCATTGCTCTTTTTGCGTTTCAAAGGCGGTATTCATTTGTTCCAGTGCCGCTTTGCTTTGTCGGTCAATGGCGGCGCACTGCTCTTCCAGCTCTGCGCGTTGCTTCTCGGCAAAATCCTTGATTTGCTTTTCGGCATTTTTTTGCGCTTGAGCGGCAATATCGCGGCCATCGT
>CAKRPM010000026.1 GCA_934378025.1 uncultured Eubacteriales bacterium
GTGGTATACAGGGCAAAATCCTTCGGATTCAATCCCGCCCAGCGAATACGGCTTTCGGTAGCAACGGCGGGGAAAATCGGGTTGGTGGCCAGCGCAACAACCCACCCCTTTTGTTTTGCCAGTGCCACTGCCTCAGCAGCCTTGGGGGTAAACCCGCAAACACTTTTCGCCTTTTGAAATTCATTTTGATAAAATTCATCGAACAGCGGTTTGTCCTGCAAGGCCGCTTGCCCATATTCGGCGGCAAAGCATTGCCAAAAGGCGCTTTCATTGCTTTTGGTGCTGTCGTTTTTCACCATGGCGGCGGTGCCTTTCCAAATGACGGAGATCAGCTTTTCGGGCTCGTAGCCGTGCGGGGCCAGCTTTTTGGTCAACAGGGTAAAATAGGCTTCGGTAAATTCCTTATTATCCATGGGCAGCAATGTGCCGTCCAAATCAAACAAGACCGTTTGAATCATTTTTTTATTGTCCTTTCGTATAAATTTTGGGGGAGCACTTTTGTGCTCCCCCGATTTTTATTTAAAAGATGTGTACATTTACGATCAACGCCGCTACCACAATGGAAACAATGCTCAACAGTTTGATCAAAATGTTGATGGACGGGCCGCTGGTATCTTTAAACGGATCCCCCACCGTATCGCCGACGACGGCGGCTTTGTGCTCTTCGGAGCCTTTGCCGGCACCGTGGCCGCTTTCGATATATTTTTTGGCATTATCCCAGGCACCGCCCGCATTGCTCATCATGACGGCCAGGCAAAAACCGGTGACCGTTGCGCCGGCGAGCATGCCCGCGACGCCTGCATAACCTAAAATCAATCCGACCACGATGGGAGACAGTACAGTGATGACCGCCGGTAAAATCATTTCATGCAAAGCGCTCTTGGTACATAGGGCAACGCACTTTTCATAATCCGGTTTGCCGGTGCCGTCCAAAAGTCCGGGAATTTCTTTAAATTGACGGCGCACTTCCAAAACAATGCTGTGCGCGCTCTTGCCGACCGAGCTCATGGTCAGCGCGGTAAATAAGAACGGCAGCATGCCGCCGATAAACAGACCGATCAAAAGATAGGGGTTGGTCAATGTCAAACTCTCTTTAACGTCGGTGCCCACCAGACTGCTGACGCGGTCGATGAACGAGGCGATCAATGCCAGTGCGGTCAGCGCCGCCGATCCGATGGCAAAGCCTTTTCCGGTTGCGGCGGTGGTGTTGCCCAGTGCGTCCAGTGCGTCCGTGCGGTTGCGAACCTCTTCGCCCAATCCGCTCATTTCCGCAATGCCGCCCGCATTATCCGCGACCGGTCCGTATGCGTCGGTCGCCAGCGAAATGCCCAGGGTGGACAGCATGGCCACGGCGCTGACGCCGATGCCGTACAATCCGGCGGAAAAACCGCTGCCGCCGATGCCGCCGACGACTACGTAGGAGGCAATTACCGCTGCCGCAATGACCAGGATGGGCAACAGGGTGGAGCGCATACCGAGTGAAATTCCGTCAATGATAATGGTGGCTGTGCCGGTGGTGGCGCTTTCGGAAAGTTTACGGGTGGGACGATAGCTGTCCGAGGTGTAATATTCCGTGAAAAAGCCGATCAAAACACCGGTTAGAATGCCACATACGATGGCAAAGTAAATTCTCCAGCTGGCGCCGGTCAGCAAAATAATTCCGACGGCAAAAACCAGCAATAATGCCGTGCTGATGTAGGTGCCTTTTCGCAAGGCGCCCAGCAGCTGTTTGGAAGAGGCCCCCTCTTTGGTACGAACGAAAAAGGTGCCCACAATCGAGGCGATTACGCCGAAGGCGGCAATCAAAATCGGCACTAAAATGTAGCGCGGTGCATCGCTGCCGAAGGCGGCCACCGCCAGTGCCAAGGAGGACAAAATGGAACCGACATAGCTTTCATACAGATCGGCGCCCATACCGGCTACATCGCCGACATTATCGCCCACGTTATCGGCGATAACGGCGGGGTTGCGGGGGTCGTCCTCGGGAATGCCCGCTTCCACTTTACCGACAAGGTCGGCGCCCACGTCTGCGGCTTTGGTAAAGATACCGCCGCCCACTCTGCCGAACAGTGCCATAGAAGAGGCACCCATGCCGAAGGTCAGCATGGCGCTTGTCAGCGCCGCGTCACTGAGCTTAAAAACATATTTCAGCAGGAAAAACCAAAAAGAAATATCAAACAGTGCCAGTCCTACAACGCAAAAGCCCATGACCGTTCCGGCGTTAAAGGCAATGCGCAGGCCGCGATTAAGACTTTCGCTGGCGCCCGCCGCGGTACGTGCGTTGGCTGCTGTGGCAATCTTCATACCGAAATAACCGCTCAGCGCTGAGAAAAAGCCGCCGGTTACAAAGGCAAACGGCGTGAATTTTGAAATCAGTTCGATTTCCCAGGGGCCGAAGGCCATGATCAGAAGACCGCAAAACACCACAGCAAAAAAGATCAACAGCGTTTTATACTGTCTGCCGAGGTATGCGCCTGCACCGGCGCGGATGGATGCGGAAATGCTTTTCATCTTTTCATTGCCCGAACTGCTTTTCAGCACACTGCGTGCTTTAATAGCGGCAAATACAAGCGCCAATACGGCGGCTGCGGGTAACAGAAAAAATAAATTTTCCATCATCAAGACACTCCTTATGTTTAATTTTGTTGACTTTTGTGTATATGAGTATAACATGATTTTGACTTTACGACAAGGGGAAAAACAATTTTTTTACATTTCTTTGCTGAAAACATCGTTAAAATTGTCAAAATTCGTGTACATGCACAAATATATTATGCAAATTTTGTGGTTTTCCGTCATCCGCGGCTTGGATTTTTTTTGATAAGAAAAAAATTAGCTATTGCTTTTGGGAAAAAAGCGTGGTATAATATCCAAAGTAACAATCGCTGCGCGACCGTTTTGCGGTTTTTGACAATGATTGATTTTATTCGGAGGCTTAGCTCAGTTGGTTAGAGCGTCTGCTTGACATGCAGGAGGTCACTGGTTCGAGCCCAGCAGTCTCCACCATAAAAATCCCGTTTCTTTATCGAAGCGGGATTTTTATTTATAAAGTTACTTTTGTGGACAAAAACTATGCGAAGATTACTTTTTGGGGTAAATCATTTTGAAAAAGGTGCGCCTTTCCTCAAAAAATGTTTTTTAGAAAGTAAAAAATCTCTGCACTTTAAAAAATCGGGCGCGCCGGAAGGGACGCGGCTGTAGGCCGGCCCACAGCCTGACCCGCTTGCCGACATCATCGCGGGGCGATCATGGTCGGCTTCGCGCTTTTTGCGAAAAAACCGTCCACCGGACTGTTTTTTTAACCGCAAAAACCCTCTCAGGGTTCGAGTCCCTTTTGATTAAAAAAATAAAACGCGGCAAATCAAACGATCTGCCGCGTTTTGGCGCGCTGGAAGGGACTCGAACCCCCGACCTACTGGTTCGTAGCCAGTCACTCTATCCAGCTGAGCTACCAGCGCATGCCCTAAGGCTTAACTATCATAGCACATTCTTTTTCTAAAATCAAGAGTTTTATGAAAAAAAGAGCATTTGTTGTAGCAAAAAGCCTTACAGGGCGGTACGATTTAACCAATAAATTCCGAAATTCAGATAAGCGGCAAAGGTGACCCATAAAAGATACGGCAGCATCAGCGCTCCGGCGGCCGGGGTGATTTTCCAAAAACGAACGGTCGTCCACAATACCAGCGCCCACAGCAGCATCAGCCAGATAAAGGCGACAAAATACCACTGAAAATTAAAGAAAAGCAATGGCCAAAGAAAATTGACCGCCAGTTGCCATCCGTACAGCTTTAAAGCGCCGGTCACATCGCCGTGATTCGCATGCAGCACCAAATAGGAGGCAATGCCCATTAGAATATATAAGACTGTCCAGACAATCGGAAACAAAATGCCGGGCGGGGAAAGCGGCGGCTTTTTTACGCTTTCAAAAACCGACATACTGTTTGCGGTCAGCAGTGCGGCCAGTCCGCCGACCGCCAGGGGCAGGACAAGGCAGACAATCAAACTTTTGACATTGATTTTTTTCATAATCGACCTCATTTCATGCCGATAAAGAAAAATCGGCGCATTGATCGATAATATTATATACCGAGCGCCTCTTTTTTAGACCTTTTTTGAAAAAAATGAAATCCCGCGGTGTCCGAAGAATATATTTAGATACAACGAAAAAAAGACTATGCTTTTTGCGACATTGGGGGAAAACATGAAAAACATACTGATATCTGTTTCGAAAAATGCAGACGCCAGAGCCTATTTGCGAGCGGTGGCGGAGGCGGGCGGACAGGGCTATGCCGTGTATGCACCCAAAGATTGCTTAGAGGCGGACGGCGTGATTTTGGCAGGCGGCATGGACGTGGCGCCGTTCTTTTACGGTCGGCCGAATAACGGCAGTCAGGGCATTGATTTGGTACGGGATCGCGCAGAGTTTCATTGCTTGGAGCAATGCGCCGCCACTCAAAAGCCGGTGTTGGGAATATGCCGAGGGGTACAGGTGCTGAATGTTTTTTGGGGCGGAACATTGATCCAGCATCTGAGAAATGCACGATTGCATGAGGCCAAAAACGGCGTGCCGGTTGAGCATGTGTTGGATGGCAAGGGGATGCTGGCGTCGTTGTACGGTCGGCGGTTTGTGACCAACAGCGCGCATCATCAGGCGGTGGATAAACCGGCCAAAAATTTGCAGGTGATTGCCCGATGCGGGCGGGTGATCGAGGCGGTGCAGCATATCAATCTGCCGATGATCGGGGTGCAGTTTCATCCGGAACTGATGTCGGACGGAGATAAGCTGATCGCGGCATGGTTGGAAAAATGTTGATTTGTTAATGACTTATTCATTTTTATGGGGTATAATATCCAAAAATGGATATTATACATTTAATTGCCCTTTTTCTCGCCCGCAGAACGGGCAACCGAAAAAGACGGCAAATTCCGCCGCAGCGCAGGGGTGCGTTGGCGGAATAGCCCCAAAAGGGTTTGCACAGCAATTCTTTGCGGTTGTCGCTGCCCAAACTGCGGGCCGCCAAAGCGCTGCCCGAACGTCTTGGCGTGCGGCATGAGCGTTTGGATGCAAAATTTGTTTTACAACATCGGATTGCCCTGCGGCACTTGCGTTTTGCTGCGCTGTTTGGTATGATTACAAAGAAAGAATAAAAGAGGGGCGTGGGGGCGTGTTTGGCTACATCGTATGCGATCGGGCGCAATTGTCCGAGGATGATCGGGCGCGGTATCGCGCGGTATATTGCGGGCTGTGCAGTACTTTGGCCGATCAATACGGTCGGTCGGCACAGGCGGCACTGAACTATGATATGACTTTTTTGGCGGTGCTGCTCGGCGCGCTTTACGAGCCGGAGGAGCAGGTGCTTTTGGCACGTTGTTTGCCGCATCCGCTTCACCGTCAGAACAAAGTTAAAAACAGCGTTATCGAATACTGTGCGGATATGACGGTCATACTGGCCTACTACAATGCGCTGGACAACTGGCAGGATGACCGCAGCGTGCCGTCAAGACTGTATGCCGCCCGATTGGAAAAGGCCGTGCGGCGCGTTCGCGAACGTTATCCCGAAAAAAGCGCTGTGATTCGAAATCGGCTGGATGAGCTGGCCCGTATCGAAAAGGCAAAAGAAAAGAATTTGGATGCGGCGGCAGGTTGCTTCGGCGCTCTGCTCGGTGAAGTTTTTTGCATGCGGCAGGATCATTGGGCGGAAAGCTTGTATCATCTGGGCGATCAATTGGGACGATTTATCTATTTTATGGACGCGTATGAGGACGCGGAAAAGGACGCGCGCCGCAATCGGTACAATCCGCTTTTGCAGCTGCGGGGACAGGCTGATTATGAGCAGACGGTAAAGCAAATTTTAACGTCGTATCTGGCAGCGGCCGCCGCGGCCTTTGAGGGATTGCCCATTGTGCGGGACGCTCGGATTTTGCGAAATATTCTGTATGCGGGCGCATGGAGTAAATATATGATTTTACAGGAGAAAAAGAAATGATCGATAATGCATATCGGGTATTGGGCGTATCTTCGAATGCCGATGATGATGAGGTAAAACAGGCGTATCGGAAACTGGCCAAAAAATATCATCCCGACGCAAATCCGGGGGATAAAACGGCGGAAGAAAACATGGCCAAGGTCAATGCCGCCTATGATGAAATCATGGCGTTTCGCCAAGGCAAGACGACGGGCGATCCGTTCGGCGGATTTTCGGCGCAGGAAAGTGAAGTGAATACCGAATATGTGGCGGTTCGGAACTTTATTCGATATCATCGTTTTACGGAGGCGATGGGGGTACTCTCGCGCATGGAAAGCCGTGACGCAGAATGGTACTATTTGGCGGGATACGCACAGATGGGACTGGGCAATCGGGCGCAGGCCATGGAGTTTGCCGCAAGAGCGGTGCAGATGGAGCCCGGCAATCCGCACTATCAACGGCTGCTGCAAACACTGCAGTCGGGCGCGCAGGTCTACAGCGATTTCGGCCGCGGTTTTACCATGCCGCAGGGCGGAAGCTCGTGGTGTTTTAAGTTGATTTTAGCCAATTTGTTTTGTAATTTTTGTTGCAGGTGTTAAATTATGAGAGAAAAACTGATGAAATTTATGTACGGTCGGTACGGCGGTGCGGACGCACTGGGAAAGTTTTTAATGGGCGTTTATTTGGTTTTGTTTTTGATCGGCGCCTTTTTACGCGTAGGTGTTATCATGCTGGCGGCGCTTTTGATCGCCGGATACAGTATGTTCAGAGCCCTTTCGCGCAATATTTATCAACGGCAAAAGGAAAATGCCCTTTACCTAAAATGGAAAAAGCGGTTTTTGCGTCCGTTTACGGAAATGCGCGATAAAACGCATGCATACCGCACTTGCCCGCATTGCAAGGCACGCCTGCGCCTGCCGAAAAAGAAGGGACGGCACACGGTTTGCTGCCCGAGATGTAACAAGGATTTTGACGTGCGGATATGAAAAAGAAGATTTTTTGGGCGGCCACCGTGGCTTTGTGGATCTTCATTTTTTGGAATTCCATGCAAAACGCGGCTGAATCCACAGCGTTGAGCGATTCCGTTCTGAACATAGTGGGCGGCAGAGAGCTTTTGATTCGGAAAGCGGCGCATTTTTTGGAATTTGCGTTGTTGGGCGGTTTGGTGTGCGTCAATTTCAGTTGGAGCAAGCCGCCCTATCGTATTCCCTATGCAGGGGCGGCGCTGATCGGCCTGCTCACGGCATGCTGCGATGAAACCATTCAGATTTTTTCGCTTGGGCGTTCCAGCCAACTGGCGGACGTATGGTTGGATTTCGCGGGCTATATTTTCGGAGCCGCGATGCTCTTGGTGCTGCTGGCAATTTGCAAAAAAAGCAAGCATATTACATTTTTCGATTGAAAAAACGCAAAAAATCGTGTATACTAATTTTATAAGAGGGAGGAAAAAACCATGGACAGTGAATACGGAAATGATATTTTAACACTCACCGACGAGGATGGGAATGAACTGGAGTTTGAACATATTGCCAGTGTGGAGCTGGACGGTCAAACCTATGTGGGGTTGGTGGAAGTGTTTGACGATCCGCAAAAGATGTTGGAAAGCGACGGCACCTTGGTCATCATGAAATCCGTGGAGGACAACACGGGTGATACCATTTTGGTTACCTTGGATTCCAACGAGGAGCTTGAGCGGGTGGTAAAAGAATTTGAAAAAATTCTGGATGAGGAATACGAAATCGACGATACGGAAAACTAAGTATTGTCCTGCTGTGTGCGGCACTTGTGTATTTTAAACCTACACTTATGAAACGGGAATGCGCTCGAAGCGTTGTGTGCAAACTCTCCCGCCCCTCAATCGGGGCTGAAGAGAGGAGCCTGTGAGACGTAACGGCAACTACCCACCTGGATATATTCCGGGATTAAAAGAAACAAGACCGGCATAAGCGGGTCAAACGCAAAAAAAGAGCTGTAAAAGCCTTGGCTTTTACAGCTCTTTAAATTTTAATGGATTTATTCGCACATGGCGGCAAATCTCTTTACACGCTCCAGCGCGGTTTTGAGATATTGTTCATCCGTCCAGTCGTTATACAGATCGCGATAACGAACGATTTCCATGGTGAGCGGACCCTTGTAGCCGGCGGCCTTGACAAAGTCGGCTTTGCGCTGCCAATTCATATTGCCGTCAAACGGAAGAATATGATCGTCGCCCATGTAAATGCCGCGGTTGTCATGCAGATGCGTACAAATCAGCTTGTCGCCCAAGAAAGCAACGTGATCGACGCCCGGCGTGTAGCAGAGCTCATGACCGGAGTCCCAGCAGAAATACACGGGGATATCACGGTTTTCGTGGAAGATACGGGCCAGGTGATTGGTGCGGCGCACATTTTCCACGGCGATTTTTACGCCCAGCTCGTTGCCCTTTTCAAAGATTTTGCGAAAACGGGCCAGTCCGGCGTTGGACATATCGGGGCCTACGCGATTGGCGCTTTCATGAATGACCATGATGGGAACCTTATGGTCGGCGCAGAAGGACAGGCACTCCAGCATCATGTTCAACGGACCCTCGCCGCTGGGATCGTCGTACCACATACGGTTAATATCTTTAAACGGAGAATGAATCGTTTCCAGACGAATACCGATGTTTTCAGCGGCATTGATAATCTTATCGGCATCTTCATACGTGCTGATGCCCATGAAATAGTTGGTGAAACCGATATCTTTCATCATACGCAGGCATTCAATGCGTTCCTCTGCGTTGTGACCGAACGGCTGACAACCAAACTCGCGATTCATAATAAAATCCTTTCTCCCTCATCGAGGAGCCGCCTTTTTTATGGGTTGGCGGCGCACCCAAAATAGCATTTTATAAGTCGAGCGCCATATCGCCCTTGCGGATCCAACCGATTTTGCGCATCCCCTCGGAAATGGCAAGGGTGAGCACTGCCGGCAAAATCACGTGCATCACAATGATTTCGCACAGAGCCGTGCCGGCGCTCAGCCCGCCGGCCGTCAGGGTTTGAAAGCTCATAATTTGCCCGACCAGTCCGCTGGTACCCATGCCGGAGCCCACAGCATTACAGGTCATCTTCAGCACAGCGGTGGAAATCGGCCCCAAAATTGCGGAGGATAAAATAGGCGGCAGCCAAATCAACGGATGGCGCATGATATTGGGCACCTGCAGCATCGAAGTGCCGACCCCTTGCGCAATCAGCCCGCCCCATTTATTCTCACGGAAGCTGGCAACGGCAAAGCCCACCATTTGTGCGCTGCAGCCGATGACGGCGGCACCCGCCGCAAGCCCCGATAAATTCAACATAACCCCCAGCGCCGCCGAGGAAATCGGCAGGGTTAAAATCATCCCCATAATCACGCTGACGACAATGCCCATCAAAACGGGCTGCTGCTCCGTGCCCCAGTTGACCAGTTGCCCCAGCCAAGTCATAAAGGCGGAAATCGGCGGCCCGACCAAAAGTCCCACGGCACTGCCGGAAAGGATGGAAACAAACGGCGTAACCAAAATATCGATTTTGGTTTTTCCGGATACCAGCCGCCCCAAGGAGATGGCCACCATGGCGGCGATAAATGCCCCCAACGGTTCGCCGGGTCCCGCGAGTACGACAGCCCCCTCTTTTAAAATGGAACCGCCGATGATTTTGGAAGCGTATGCGCCGACCATGCCTGCACAGGCCGCGCCGAGCATGACCAGTACGCTGTCTTTAAATTTATAGGCAACGCCCGCACCGATACCGGCGCCGGTTAAAATTTTCACCACAGAGGCAACATGCCCCAGCCACAGCCCTGCATTGCCGGGAATAAAGCCGGCAATTTGCGAGAGGATGGTACCGATAATGAGCGTGCCGAACAGCCCTAAAGCCATTCCCGCCATACCGTCCACAAATATGTAGTTCAGCAGTTTTTTCATACGTTTCATTGATTTTGTTTCCTTTATTTTATTGTGGATATTATAGCAGACAATTCCAAAAAAATCAATAATTATCAAAAAATTGAACAAAATAGTCCTAAAGGAGGAAACGTCGTGAAAAGTTTTCAGTCATCTTTACTCTTAGAGGCTATGGAAAGCGTCGACCACGGTGTCAAAACCAAGGAAGAAACCTTTTCGGGCGGGCGTGTGACCACGGTGGAATTGCCGGAGGAAAACCCTTTCTCAAAGCCCGGCGGAAAATATATTACCATTGAAACAAAGCGCGTGCAGTCTTTGCAGGATCAGGCGTTTGAAAATGCCGTAAATGCCGTGGCACGGGCCATTATGCCGATGATACACGGCGCTCGCGTTCTGGTGGCGGCACTGGGAAACAATGATATTACCCCCGATTCTTTAGGTCCGAAAATGATGCGCCATCTGATGGTGACGCGTCCCTTTGAGCAAATTGCGCCCGATGCGCTCGGTGAGGGGAAGCTGCGTTCCGTTGCCGCCGTTTGTACCAATGTGTACGGTGCCACGGGCATTGAAAGCGCGGAAATGATCCGCGGGGTTACGGCGCAAATTCAGCCGGACACCGTGATTGTTATTGACGCGTTGGCCACCACACACC
>CAKRPM010000027.1 GCA_934378025.1 uncultured Eubacteriales bacterium
ACTGTAAGCAGTACAATGTCCGGATGGATGCGGATCATTTCATCCGCCGCAAGGGTTTTGAATACCGTGATATCGTATCCGTGCGCCCCTATAAAATTCAAAAGCATTTCATCGGCAACGCCGAACCAAGCAATTTTTTTCATCATTCATTCCAAACTATTTTTGCAAGTAACTCAGTGAAACATTATAGAGTTTGGCAAGAGCTTCCAGCTCTTCCGTCCGAGGGGTGAGCTCCCCTTTTTCCATCAAAGCATACATCGGCCGAGGACAGCCGATCGCCCGCGCCACATCGACTTGCGTTAACCCGCGCATTTTTCTGAGCTTTTTTAAATCTACCATATTTTTGTCCCGTTTTTTCAAAATTTTGCCACAAAAAAGTATAGTATTTTTTCATTTTCTTGTCAATAGCAACCGATCAAAAATTACAAATATTTTGTCGGGTATCCGGGCTGCGTCACAAAAATAAAGTTTGCGCTTTGAATTGTAAAAGTGCCCCCTTGACTTTTCGGCAAAAAAACGGTACAATAAAACAAATGCTATGAAGAAGGCGGCCTTTTTTGCACGCCGTAAAAAGAGAGCGGGCGTCCCCGGCTGAAAGCGTCCGTATACGGAGAAAAAAGTGCCTTTCCCTTTGGAGCAGGGCAGGGGAAAACATGAGTAGTCTGTCCCGGACGGAACCCCGTTATCGGTTGAGTCAAGCGCCCGCTTCGGCGGGAATATAGGTGGTACCGCGAGAGGTAAGTCCTCGTCCTATTTTGGGACGGGGATTTTTTATTTTATAAAATGTTACGCCGCGCTGCGGCGGAAACGGAGGTTTATATGAAAGGAAAAATTGAGCAAATCAGGGCGGAAATCGAGGAAAAAATCGACGCGATAAAATCCTCGAGCGATTTGCAGGAAATTCGCAAAAGCTTTTTGGATAACAAAGAGGGGAAAATTTCCGGCTTGATGAAAGGCATGCGCGATCTGCCCAAGGAGGAGCGCCCGCAGTTCGGCAAAGTGGTGAACGAGCTGAAGGGATGGGCGCTGGAGCAGTTTGAAAAGGCGGACGCCGCCGTGAAAAAGGCGGAGCTGGCGGCCAAAAACGAAAGTGAACAGGTGGACGTCACGATGCCGGCCGTTCAGAATAAAATCGGGGCGCTGCATCCGATTACCATGGTGAAAAATCAGTTGATCGATATTTTCGCCGGGATGGGCTTTCAAATCTATGAGGGCAGAGAAATCGAAACGGATTACTACAATTTTACGGCGCTGAACACGCCGAAGGATCATCCCGCGCGCGATATGCAGGACACGTTTTATATTACGGAGGATTTGTTGCTGCGCACCCAGACTTCCACAGGGCAAATTCACGTAATGGAAAATACCAAACCGCCCATTAAAATTTTGTCGCCGGGCAGTGTGTTCCGCTCGGATGACGACGCGACCCATTCGCCCATGTTCACCCAAATGGAGGGTTTGGTGGTGGATCGCGGCATTTCGGTCTGCGATTTGCAGGGGATGCTGGATCTGTTTGTAAAACAGGTGTTCGGCCCCGAGGTACGCACGCGGCTGCGCCCCTCCTATTTTCCCTTTACCGAACCGTCGGTGGAAGTGGACGTTTCGTGCTTTGAATGCGGCGGAAAGGGCTGCCGCTTATGCAAGGGCACCGGTTGGATTGAAGTGTTGGGCGCCGGCATGGTTAACCGCCATGTACTGGAAAACTGCGGCATTGATCCGCAAGAATACAGCGGTTTTGCGTTCGGCATGGGCATCGAGCGGATTGCGATGCTGAAATACGGCATCAATAACATCAAGGCGCTGTTTGAATCGGATACGCGTTTTGCAGAGCAATTTAAGGATTAAGGAGGGACAAAATCATGTTAGCACCGCTGAGTTGGTTAAAAGAATATGTAGAGATCGACGTCACGGCCGAGCAGCTTCAGGAAAAGCTGTTCGGTGCGGGGTTTGAAGTGGAAGAATTGATTGAAGTCGGTCGGGATATTTCGGGCGTTGTGGTCGGTCAGGTTATTTCCTGCGATCTGATTCCCGATACGCACATTCACGTTTGCAAGGTGGACTGCGGTCCGCACGGCGTTTTGCAGATTTGCTGCGGCGCGGACAATGTGGCGGTCGGCGGGAAATACCCCGTGGCCTTGGTCGGCGCGACGGTTTATCAAACCGCGCGGGATCATGAAACGATTGAAGGGGTCATGACCATTAAAAAGGGAAAACTGCGCGGCGAGGAAAGCAACGGCATGCTTTGCTCGGGCGTTGAAATCGGACTGAATGAGGATTTATATCCCGGTGCCGGATATTGCGGCTTGCTGGTGCTGCCCGAGGACGCAGTGCCGGGGGCGGATGTCAAACCGATTGTGGGCTTGGACGACTACATTTTTGATATCGGACTGACGGCCAATCGCCCCGATTGCCAGAGCATGATCGGCATGGCGCGCGAAGTGGCGGCCGTGTTGAAAAAAGAGTTCAAAATGCCGCCGTTGGATTACAAAGAGAGCGGAAAGCAAATTAACTTTACAGTCAAAGTGGAAGCGCCTGATCTTTGCCCGCGTTATATCGGCCACTATGTCAGCGATATTACCATCGGCCCCTCGCCCGCCAAAATGCGTCGGCTGCTGGCGTTGGTGGGGATTCGCTCGATTTCCAACATCGTTGATATTACCAACTTTGTATTAAAGGAATTCGGCCAGCCGATGCACGCGTTCGATTTGCGCATGCTGGAAAACCATTCCATCATCGTGCGCCGCGCCCATAAAGGGGAAAAAATCGTTACGCTGGATGAAAAAGAGTTTACCTTATCGGAGGAGCATCTGGTCATTTGCGACGGCCAAAAGCCGGTGGCGCTGGCGGGCATTATGGGCGGATTAAATTCCGAGATTACCAACGACACCCAAGAGGTCTTTTTTGAGGCGGCGAAATTTGCCAGAGATAACATCCGCCGCACCTCCCGGGCGCTGGGGCAAAGCAGTGATTCCAGCGCACGTTATGAAAAAGGCGTCGATGAATACAGCACCATTTTGGGGATGCAGCGCGCGCTGCATTTGATTGATCAGTTGGGCTGCGGCAAGGTCAGCTCGACGCATATTGTGGCGGCGGCCGGCGACGAGCCGACGGCGCATGCGCTGGAGGTCAGTGTAACCAAGCTGAACAATTTGTTGGGCATCACCGTGCCGGAGGCGGAAATCATCCGTCATTTGGCAGCGTTGGATTTTGCCCCCGAAATTCACGGCGATACGCTGCGGGTGATGGTGCCGCCCTACCGCGAGGATATTGACGGCCATGTTTCGGATATTGCCGAAGAGGTCATTCGCAGCTACGGATATGAGCATATTACCCCGCGCTTTTTAAGCACGGCGTCGGTGACGGCGGGCGGCCGAAACGACGCGCAGCGCCTGGCCCTGCGGCTTAAAAATGTTTTGGTGCGTCAGGGATACTATGAATCCGTATTTTATTCGTTCTATTCTCCCAAGGATTTTGACATGCTGCATTTGCCCCAGGACGCACCGGAGCGCAAAGCGATCAAAATTTTAAATCCGATCAGCGAGGATCTTTCCGTGATGCGAACCATGCTGACGCCGTCGATGCTTCATGCGGTGGTGCGCAATTTGCGGCGCGGCAATACCGAGGGACGGTTTTTTGAACTGGGCAGAACATTTCTGGCGGATACGCTGCCGCCGGTGGAATATCCCAAAGAAAACAGCGTTCTTTGCATCGGCGCATTCGGCGAAAAAGAGAATTTCTTTACCGCCAAGGGAGCCGTGGAGGCCATTGCCGAGAATTTCGGTTTGACGTTTGAGTACAAAAAGGCCGCCCGTCCGTATCTCCATCCCGGCATGACGGCGGAAATTTATGCGGGCGAGCGCTGTGTGGGCGTCATCGGCGCGCTGGCGCATGATGTCGCAGCAGAGCTGGCGATTGAAAAGCCGGTCTTTTTGACGGAAATCGATATGGACTCTTTACTGCCGAAGCTGAGCGAGCGCATTGTGTACCGTCCGCTGCCCCGCTTTGCGGCGGAAAGCCGTGATTTGGCCTTGGTGATGGACGAGGCGGTTTGCTGCGGCGAGGTGCAAAAAGCCATTGCCTCTTGCTGCAAGTATATCAAATCCGTAACGCTCTTTGACGTGTATCGCGACGCTTTGCGTATCGGCACGGGTAAAAAGAGCATGGCCTTTACCATCGTCTTTTCGCCCGAGGATCATGAGTTTACGGGAAAAGAAATCGATAAGTATATTGACAAAATTCTGCGCAAGCTGCAGCACACAATGAATATTTCGCTTCGGTAAACGATCGGAAACGAAAAAAAGCAAGCCGTCCGTACAGACGGCTTGCGCGATACGGAAATTGGAAAGGATGGGCGGTTTTTATGATCATCAAGGCGATCTTGGCAGTGCTCGGCGTGGCACTGGGCGTCGGAACGCTGACGGCGGCGCATCGGCATCAAAAGAAGGTATGTGCGGTTTGTGCGGCGGCTTTTGTGCTTTTTTGCATTGCGGCACTGATTGCCAAGATGTATAAAGTGATATAGCTTTACAGCCATGCGGATCGATTTTATCGGCGTTTCGCTCTCTTTCAATTACAAAAAAGGAATCTGTGCAAAAGCACAGATTCCTTTTTTGGTAGTATCGCTCGATTCCTTTTTTAGTAGTACCGCTCGCGCATTTTTTTACGAATGATTTTCCAGACCATCAGCGCGATAAGAAAAGCGACAATGGCGATGCTGAGTACATAAATCCAGGGTTCAATGGAATTTTGAATTTTCAGCTTTTCCCACAGTGTATTGCTGTAGGACAGCGTTTCGGCGGGGAGGTTTTCATAATAGGTGCAGGGGTAGCGATCGTTTTCCGGGTAAAGAATGGCAAAGGCGTCCGGATGAATTTCGGCCATACATTCCCGATATTCCTCGCTTTCGGTCACCAGCGTGTTGGGGGAGGCGTAGTAGGTATACTCCGCATTGGCCACCGCCGGTTCTTCGGAAAGCATAAAATCAATATACCGTTCCGCCACTTCTTTTTGTCGGGTGGTGGTCGGAATACAAAATGCGTCCATATATACATTGGTGCCCTCCGGCGGATAGAGGAAGGCAAGGACGTCGTTATCCTCGTACATGGAAAGGAAATCACCGGCATAATACGGGGCGATGGCAGCCGATCCATTTTTCATTTTATTAAAAATTTCGTCCATGACGTAGCTTTGAATGAGCGGCTTTTGAAGGCTCAGCGCCTCGGCCGCGCGGTCCCATTGCTCGGGAAGCGTCGTGTTTACATCAATTCCGGCACGGTACATGGCGGTGCCGAATGCGTCCCTGGGATTGTTAAACTGCAAAATTTTGCCCTTATATTTTTCGTTCCACATAATGTCCCAACCCGTTACGTCCTCGGCGTCGGTCATCTCCGTATTGTAAATAATGCCGACCATTCCGTAGGTGTAGGGGACGGAGTAGGCATTTTGCGGGTCATAAAAAAGGCCTTTATGCTGACTTCCGATATATTGATAGTTGGGAATGTTTTTAAAATCCAGCTTTTCCAGCATCCCCTCGCTGATCATGCGCGCAATCATGTAATCGGAGGGTACCACCACATCATAGGAGGTGGCCCCGGTTTTCAGCTTATTGTACATATCCTCGTTGCTGGCATAGGTGGTATAATTGACCTTTACGCGCACGCCGTAGGTTTCGTAATAGTATTCTTCAAAGGCGGCGTTTACATCCAGCGTATCCTCGCTGCCGTCCGAAATATACTGCCCCCAGTTGTAGACATTCAGCGTAACGGCTTTTTCGCTTTTTCGGCAACCGGTCAACGGCAGCAGAAGGAGCAGTGAAATCAGAAGAAAAAAACGTTTCATTTTCGGCTCCTTTCTTTGCCGCCCAGCACGTTGGACAAAATCAAAAGAATTAAAACGCTCAGCACAATCAGGGCGCTCAGTGCGTAAATATCCGGTTTTACCTCTTTTTTGGTCATGGAGTAAATCAACAGCGGCAAGGTTTGATAGCTGCTGCCGGTGGTAAAATAACTGATGACAAAATCGTCCAACGAAAGGGTAAACGCCATGATAAACCCGCTGACAACACCGCCCATAATATTGGGCAGTTCCACTTTAAAAAAGGAGGAAACGGGCGTACATCCCAAATCCTGCGCCGCTTCCGGCAGCGCCCGATCCAACTGACGGATGCGGGGCGTAACCGACAAAATTACATAGGGCAGGCAAAAGGTAATGTGTGCAATCAAAAGGGTGGCAAAGCCCAGCTTTTCCGTCAGCCCCAGCAGCCCGCCGACAAACACAAACAGCAGCATCATGGAAATGCCCGTTACAATATCGGGATTCATCATCGGAATATTGGTGATAGAGCGGGTCAGCCCGCGGAGATATTTGTTTTTCATTTTGGAGATGCCGACGGCCGCCGCCGTCCCGATGACGGTGGAGATGATGCCGGCGCTGAATGCTAAAATCAGTGTGTTTTTCAAAGCGCCGAAGGCGTCGGCATTGTGAAACAGCTCGCGGTACCAATACAGCGAAAGCCCGGTAAATCCGCCGGTGCTGCCCGATTTGTTAAAGGAAAATAAGATCAGCACCAAAATCGGGATATACAAAATCCCGAAAACCAGCCACAGATAGATTTTTGAAAGAATTTTCACGGCATAATTTCCTCACTTTCCTCGGAAAATCGGTTCATGACGGCCAGTGAAATTAAAATCAGCACCATCATGACCAGGGAAATGGCAGCCCCTATATTGTAGGTGCTTTCGTTTTGAAACTGCCGTTCAATGGTGTCGCCGATGAGCTCAAAGGAGCCGCCGCCGAGCTTTTGCGAAATATAAAAGGTGCTGATGGAGGGAACAAAGACCATCGTAATGCCCGAAATAATGCCCGAGACGGAAAGCGGAAAGATCACGCGCAGCAAAACGTAAAAGGACGAGGCACCCAGGTCGCTCGCCGCTTCCAGAAGTCTGGGATCGATTTTGCTCATCACGGTGTAGATGGGCAATACCATATAGGGCAAAAAGTCGTATACCATGCCGAAAAGCACCGCGCCCTTTGTCCCGATCAAATGAACGCTGCCCAAATGCAAGGCGCCTAAAATACTGTTTAAAAACCCGCCGTCGTCCATAATGGCCATCATGGAGTACGTGCGAATCAGCAAATTTGTCCACATCGGCAACATCAAAAGCATCATGGAAATTTTTTGGCGCCGTTTGCTTTGGCGGGTGATGATCCATGCCAACGGATACCCGATTAAAAAGCAAATAAATGTGGCGATAATCGACAGCGCGACGGACAGTACAAACGTGCTCGAATGCTCGCCGAGCGCCAAAATATTATCGGTGGTAAATTCGCCGTACGGGGTGGTAAAAGCGTAGTAAATGACAAACAAAAGTGGCGCGACAATAAACAGCAAAGCCCATACAATATGAGGATATGCGGCCGCCGTGCGTAAAAAGGATCGTTTTTTCATCATTATTCCTCCACCATATCCGCGTCGCTCAGCTCATCCAGCTCGTCGGAGAAAGAGGAATAATCGCCGTACCGTCCGGAATAAGCGGATTTGCGCATAATGTGCAGATCGTTCGGTTTTAAAAACAATCCGATTTTTTCACCGACCCGAGTCATCTCCGTGCTTTGAATCATCCATTTAAAGCCGTTTACATCGACAATAATTTCATAATGCACACCCTTAAAGGTAACGCCGGTGACTGTGCCGGTCAGCGGGCTGTTTTCGGGGTATACCACGTCAATGTCCTCCGGACGAATGACAACGTCCACCGGCTCGTTTACGCTGAATCCGCCGTCCACACATTCAAAAACATGGCCGGAAAATTTCACCTTTCGGTCGGCCAGCATAATGCCGTCGACAATATTGCTTTCCCCGATAAAATCCGCCACAAAGGCATTGATCGGCTCATTATAAATATCCGTGGGCGTGCCGATTTGCTGAATTTTGCCGTCGGCCATAACAACGACCGTATCGCTCATGGAAAGCGCCTCTTCCTGATCATGCGTGACATAGATAAAGGTGATGCCCGTTTGCTTTTGAATATTTTTCAGTTCATTCTGCATATCCTTGCGCAGCTTCAGATCCAGCGCGCCCAACGGTTCGTCCAGCAGCAAAACCTTCGGCTTGCTGATCAGTGCGCGCGCAATGGCCACACGCTGCTGTTGCCCGCCCGACAAATGAGAAACGCTTTTACGTTCAAATCCGTCCAACGCCACCAGATGCAGCATTTCTTTGACGCGTGCGGCAATTTCCTTGGACGGCACTTTTTGCAGCCGCAGTGCAAAGGCCACGTTTTCAAATACATTCAGATGAGGAAAAAGCGCATATTTCTGAAAAACGGTATTGACATGCCGTCGATGGGCGGGAATATCGTTAATTCTTTTCCCCTCAAAAAGAACGTCGCCCTCATCGGGCGTTTCAAAGCCGCCGATGATCCGCAGTGTGGTGGTTTTGCCGCACCCGCTCGGCCCCAATAATGTGATAAATTCCTGATTGTTGATGTCCAGGCTGACATGATCCAGCACTTTTTCGCCGTCAAAGCACTTGGAGATGTTTTTCAGTTCGATGATTTTCTGCATAGTATTTTCCCCCTGTAAATAAAAAAAGCAAGCCGCCGCGCGACTTGCTCCTTTGCAAAAAGAAAAAGGAAAAAGAAGGTTTCGAGAGTTTGGAAGCATAACACTTTGTACACTCTTATTGACCGTTTCACAAGTTGATGCGGCTGAAAAAGCCCGGTTATAAAGTAACCAACTTATAAAATTTGAGCTTTTAACTCAATCAATAAGGCAAGGTAACCTTGCCAACCGATTTTTTAAAATCGGCGTTCGGCGTCCGACCCGGCTGTCCGTGTGGCCTCGGCCGTTTTAAAAAACGGCGGTCGTGTTATCTGCTTTGGAAAGACTCTCTAACATTCGTTTTTCCAAGTATTTGATGAAAAGATTTTAGCATAGTCCTGTCGACTTGTCAACAATTTTGTAAGATTTATTTGCAAAAAATGCAAAGCGGTATTATACTGTAGTTATTCATTCAGGGAAGGAGATCCAAACATGAAAAAAATCGTAATTGCCCCCGATTCCTATAAAGGGACGATTGACGCGCAGAGCGCGGCGGCCGTAATGGGCGACGCCGTACGGCGCGAGGCGCCCGAGGCGGAGGTTGTGTGTTTGCCGTTGGCCGACGGCGGTGAGGGCACGGCCGAATGTTTGTGCGGGGCGCTCGGCGGGGAAAAAATCTCGCTCACGGTTTGCGGTCCGGATCGGGAGGCGGTGGAGGCTTTTTATGTTCGTGTGGAGGATACGGCCATCATCGAGGTGGCCTGTGCATGCGGTTTTTCGCTGGTGCAGGGCGTGCGCGCGCCGGGAAGGTATACAACGTACGGCGTGGGCGAAATGATCGTTCATGCGGCAACGCACGGATGCCGCCGAACCTTGCTGTGTTTGGGCGGCAGTGCCACCAATGACGCAGGTGCCGGTATGGCGGCGGCTTGCGGCGTTCGCTTTTTTGACGCGGAGGATCAATCCTTTATTCCGGTGGGGGAATCGCTGTGCCGGGTGCAAAAAATCGACATGAGCCATCTGGAGCCCGCTGTTCGGGAAATGAATTTTACCGTGATGACGGATGTTCAAAATCCGCTGTGCGGACAAAACGGTGCGGCGTATGTTTTTGCACCGCAAAAGGGCGCGGATGAGGAAACGGTGCGGCGGTTGGACGACGGACTGTGCCGTTTTGCCGATCGGATTTTTAAAGAGCTGGGCTTTGATGTGTCTTCTTTGCCCGGCGGCGGAGCGGCCGGCGGGATGGGCGCCGGTGCTGTGGCGTTCTTTAATGCGGAAATCCAGTCGGGCATTGATTTGGTATTGGATATGCTGCAGTTTGAGCAGCAGGCGCGGGACGCGGATTTGATTTTGACCGGCGAGGGAAAGCTGGATGAGCAAAGTCTGCACGGCAAGGCCATCAGCGGTATTGTGCGCCGCGCCGGTAATATTCCGGTGGTGGCGGTGGTGGGCGGCTATGCGCCGCATCTTTCTGCTTATTATAAAGCGGGGCTTTGCGCGGTTTTTTCCGTGAATACCATGCCGCTGCCGTTGGAGCGCAGCGCGCCGCTTGCAAAAGAAAATCTTTATCAAACCGTGCGCAACATCATTCGATTATATCAGCAGTCATAAAAAACGGAACATAAAAGACCACCCCGGCCGGGGTGGTCTTTAAAATTAAGTGCGGCATATTGCGTCCGCGTCCGTCAATCGTCTCTGACAATGACCGAAATTCCGTCGGGAATGGCCGTGATGGTACACTTCTCTTTTTTCAAAATGGATTTTGCAAG
>CAKRPM010000028.1 GCA_934378025.1 uncultured Eubacteriales bacterium
CAGATACACCGCGATGCTGGAGCTGGAACCCGACAACGAAACGGCCAGCGCCACACGGGCATACTCCTTGGAATTCAGATTTTCCGCCATTACCTTGGTCATCGGCGGCCACAAAAACGCCTGAAAGAATCCATTCAGACTCCAAAGCACCGTCATCACCGTAATGTCCCGCATAAAGGCCATCGTCAGATTGATCACCGTGGTGGCCGTCAGCCCCAAGGTCACCAAGCGGCGCGGCTTTACACGGTCGCCCAGCAAACCGGCCACCATTTGCCCGATCCACAGCATAATAAAGCTGCCGGTGACCGCCAGGGACGCTGTTTTTTTGGTCAGCGCCATATCTTTAATAATTTCCGTCAGCGAAGCGGCGTAATTCATGCGCGTCAGATGACTGACGAAATACACCGCGCTGCACAGTAAAAACAATTTTTTAAAAACGGATTTTTTCATAATAACCCTCTCTATTTTATTACACGAATCCCCGCGTCTTCAAACACACGGCACATCACCGCGTCCGCCGATTTATCGGTCACAATGCTCATGTTGCCGCCGAGCGGACAGACCTTATAAAAAGCGCTCTTTCCGAGTTTTGACCCATCCGCCAGCAAAAACACCTGATCGGCGCTTTGCATCATCGCCCGATGCAACGGCACAATCGGCTCTTCGCAACAGCAAACCCCGTCCCGAACATTGATGGCCGCCGGGAAAATAAACGCTTTTTCCACATGAAATGCACGGACGGTTTCCACCGCATGATAGCCGAATACCGCACGCTCCGCGGGGAAATAATTGCCGCCTACCATAATGACCTGAATGTCCTTGACCGACGCCAGCACCTCCAGCACCTCCACGGAATTGGTCACGACGCTCAGCGCACTGCCGCGGGCGGCAATGAGATGCGCCAGCTCCAACGCGGTAGTTCCGCAATCTAAAAAGATGGCGTCCCCTTCTTCAATCAACGCCAGTGCCGTCTCACAAAGCTCGCGTTTTTCGGCGTGGTTTTCATGCAGTCGGACGGTATAATCGGTGGACTTGCTCATCCCGCGCGCAATGATGGCGCCGCCGTGCACGCGCGTCAGCTGCCCGTTGGCCTCCATAACGCTTAGATCCCGTCTTGCGGTTTCCGTGGAGATTTGAAACATTTGCGTCAGTCCCGAAACGCTGACCGATCCGTTTTCCTGCAATAATTGCACGATTTTGGCTCTTCTTTCATCTGCAAACACACATATTCCCCCTTAAACACACAGAATATTATCACAATCGCACACAATTGTCAAGGCAAATCCCACATAAAAACGCACAAGATTTTGCGGTTTCACATTTCTTTTTAAGCACTTTATACAAACCTTCTTTTTCCGACCGCCCCAAAAAAATGCTGCCCGCAGCCACAGGCTTCGGACAGCGATATTCACTTTTGTTTTTTGGTAAACTGCATGGGGCTCTCCCCCGTACTTTGTACAAACGCCTGATAAAACCCGGCATACGATCCAAACCCGCACATAACGCTGACCTCACGCGGGCTGTGCCCCTTTTGCAAAAGCTCCTTGGCCAGCACCACCCGCTTGGCCAAAATATAGTTATGAACCGTGGAATTGGCATACGCTTTAAACTGGCGCAGCAAATGATACTTGCTTAAATAAAAACGATCGGCAATATCGTCCAACTGCAGCGGCTCGGTAAAATGCGCATTGATATAATGGATGACCTGCTGCATGCGCACCTTCGGTCCGTCCTCCTGCACCGGTGCATTTTTGATAAAGGCAATCAAAGAAAGCAAAATCAATGTGGCGTAACAATCCCGCTGCAACATCCCCACATCGCTTTTCTCCAGGGACAGCATTTTATACAGCATTTGCCGAAACTCGGCGCTTTGCGCCTCCTCGGTCGGAATCCGGCAGGGGGCGGCGGCATAATTTCCGAAATGCTCTCCCGACGGCTTCAAAAGCCTTGCGGCATAAGCGGGGGCAATCATCAGCACCATGCGTTCGTAGGTAATGTTTTCATCAATAATCACCGGTCGATGCAGCTTTCCGGGCGGAATGATCAGCAAATCCCCCGGCATTAAATAATACGCCTTGTCCTCGATATAATACTGCACCTCGCCGGACAAAAAATACAATATTTCATATTCGTCATGCGCATGAAAATCCAGCGTCCGAAAATTCGGACTGACGGTAAAATTCAGTCGGCACTGAGCGCTGTTGACATTGGCCTGTGTAATTTCTGTCATGGTCACCCCTCCTACTTAATAGAATACGGCAATTTTTTTAATATTTCAATAGAATATTATTCTTTTTTTCAGATTTTTTCTCCTTTCGCGCAAAAAAGAGCTGTAAAAAAGCGGATGCTTTTTTACAGCTCTTTGAAAATCGCCTTAGCCGCCGAGGTAGGCCTTCTTGACCTCTTCGCTTTGCATAAGCTCTTTGCCTGTACCGGACAAAACGATCTTTCCGTTTTCCAGTACATACGCGTGATCGCTGATGGCCAACGATTTACCGGCGTTTTGTTCTACCAGCAAAATCGTTGTTCCGTTTTTATTAAAGGTATTGACAATAATGTCAAACACCTCATCCACCAACAACGGCGACAAACCCATGGACGGTTCGTCCAGCATCAGCAGCGTGGGATGACTCATCATTGCGCGTCCCATGGCCAGCATCTGCTGCTCGCCGCCCGACAAGGTGCCCGCCACCTGATTGCGGCGTTCGCCCAAACGCGGGAAATAGGTATAGGTTTCCTCGATATCCTCTTTAATCTTCTTTTTATCGTCCTTGGTATACGCGCCCATCAACAGATTTTCATAAACCGTCAATTCCTGAAACACGCGTCTGCCTTCCGGTACCTGCGTCATGCCCATGCGCACAATTTTGTGACAGGGGACATGGGTGATGTCCTGCCCATCAAACGTAACCGTGCCGCCCCCGGAGGGAATCAGTCCCATAACGCTTTGCATGGTGGTGGTTTTGCCGGCGCCGTTGGCACCGATCAACGTCACGATTTCGCCCTTTTCCACCTGAAAGCTGATGCCTTTCAGCGCCTGAATTACACCGTAATATACCGTTAAGTTGTTCACCTCTAAAAATGCCATGCGCCTACCCTCCTATATATGCCTTAATAACCTCAGGGTCATTGAGAGCCGTCTTGGTATCGCCCTGCGCCAACACCGTACCGAAATTCAATACCGTAATTTCATCGCACAGGCCGGCCACAAATTTCATATCATGCTCAATGAGCAAAATGGTCAAATCAAATTCATCCCGAATTTTACGGACGATCTCCATCAAATCCGCCGTTTCATTGGGGTTCATACCCGCGGCGGGTTCGTCCAGCAGCAGCAGCTTCGGATTGGTGGCCAATGCTCTGGCAATTTCCAGCTTGCGCTGTTTGCCGTACGGCAGGTTGCACGCCAAATTATTGCGCTGATCCTCCAGCCCGAAAATCCGCAGGATTTCCTTGGCCCGCGCCCGCATACGCACCTCGGTGTCAAAATGGCGGGGCAGCCGCAGCATACTGGTAAACGGACTGCATTTAAATTCCGGTTGATTGTGAAGCCCGACCATAACGTTACGGATTACGCTCATATTGCTGAACAAACGGATGTTCTGAAAAGTTCTGGCAATCCCTTTGTGATTGATGGCCTCCTGGCTTTTGCCGTTGAGCTTTTCCCCATCCAGATAAAAGCAGCCGCTGGTAGGTTGATATACGCCGGTCAACAGATTAAATACCGTGGTTTTGCCGGCGCCGTTGGGGCCGACCAAACCGTACAGCTGGCGTTTTTTAATTTCAAGATTTACGTTTGAAACCGCTTTCAGACCGCCGAAGGTAATGCCGAGATTTTCGGTTTTTAAAATGATATCCGACATTTTATTTACCCTCCTTGTCTGTATTCTTTTCTTTGTTGCTTTTCGGAAGTTCCGCCGTCAGCACCTCATCCATCGGGATTTTGGTCACAATACGATTCCATGCGGCGTCGTCGTCCGAAATCACTTCGGGTTTATGTTTTTTCACCAGCTTGCTTTTGATTGCCTTAAAGCTGAGTTTTTCTTTCAAGGGCTTAAGCGCAGGCGCATTGTTGAAGATGACCATAACCACCAAAATGATGGCATAGATCAGTAGTTTCAGCGCCGCCATGCTGCCGGTCAGCTGGCTTTGCAGCTGAACGTTTACAAAGGTAATCAGCGTTGCGGCGATAATCGAACCGTTGATGCTGCCCATGCCGCCCAGTACAACCATTACCAAAATTTCAATGGAATAGTTATACGAAAACGTTCCGTACAAAACCGGGTTGGTAAAGTGCCCGTAAATAACGCCGGCCAGGCCCGCAAAGAATGCCGAAATCGTAAAGACAAACAATTTGTAAAACATGATGTTAACGCCCATCGCCTTGGCGGCAATTTCATTGTCGCGAATAGCGGTGATCGCCCGTCCGTGTTTGCTGCGGATCAAGCTTTGAATTAAGAAAAGAACAATCAGCACCACAATAAAGGCAATGACAAAAAGCGTCTTTGGTTTAATCTGAATATCGCTGGTCATGAGTCCCTTTGCGCCGCCGAACAGTTCCAGATTTTTAAAGACATTACGAACAATTTCGCCGAACGCCAAGGTAACAATAGCCAGATAGTCACCTTTCAGGCGCAGTGCCGGCAGTCCGATGATCAAACCGAATACCGCCGCGCTCAATCCGCCGATCAGCATTGCCAAAATCAACAGCAGAATTTCATTTTCGATCACGCCGCTGAGTGCCTCGGCGCAAAAGCAACCGATATAAGCGCCCACGCACATAAATCCGGCGTGTCCCAAACTCAACTCGCCCAAAAAGCCGACCACAAGATTCAGCGATACCGCCAAAATAATACTGTATGCGATGCGCACCAGCATACCCGTATTGGAACGACTGAGATTGCCGGTACTGTCCAAAATCATCATCAGCACCAGAAAGACGGCAATGACGATGTAATTGATACTGTTCTTAATTTTAAATGTTTTTTTCAAATTTTCCCCGAATCCCATCGTCCTACACCTTCTCTCTGCGCTTCTTGCCCAAAATACCAATGGGTCTGACCAGAAGAATAATAATCAGCAAGGTAAATTCAATTGCTGTCGTATAGGCGCTGATGGCGGGAATACTCTGGCAAACCTTTTCGATAATGCCCAGCATCACGCCGCCCAGCATTGCGCCGGGGATTGAACCGATACCGCCGATAACCGCCGCGGTAAACGCCTTAATACCGGGCATGGAACCAAGCGTCGGCTCAACAGCGGGAATTTGCATCAGGTAAAACAGACTGGCAAATGCCGCCAGTGCCGAACCGATGGCAAAGGTAATGGTAATAATCTTATTAACGCTCACACCCATCAGCTGTGCGGCACCGCGATCCTCGGATACCGCGACCATGGCGCGGCCGGTACGCGTTTTTTGAACAAACAGCGTCAGTCCCGCCATAATGATAGCGCCGATCACCAGCGTGATAATGGTATTTACACTGATTTTCGTGCCGAACAACGGCAAAGTGCCGAAATCATGCAAGGTGATTTGGTGCGGTTTTGCACCGAAAATCATTTGCGCCAAGCCCTGCAGCAAATAGCTGACGCCGATGGCCGTAATCAAAACCGCCAACGGCGACGCGTCCCGCAGCGGACGGTAGGCCAAGCGTTCGATCACCACGCCCATGACGGTACACAGTACCACGGAAACGGCAAATCCGATCCAGGCATTACCGCCAAAATTGATCGTGGTTAAAATAGCATAAGCGCCGACCATGATAATGTCGCCGTGTGCAAAGTTCAGCATCTTGGCAATACCGTATACCATGGTATACCCAAGCGCAATCAATGCATACACTGCGCCCAGACTGAGTCCGTCGAGTATTGTACTTAAAGTGCTCATTGATCTACTCCTTTTTTTCATTTAACATGCAAAAAGCCGGTTTGCACCGAAAAACAAAAAATCCCGCTTTTCTGCTTTTCGGAACAAACCGTCGGGCGCGGAGGGAAACCGAAGTTCCCCTCCGTCCGTACTTTCAAAGGATTTACTTGGAAAGTTCTACGATCTGCGGCGATTTGGCGCAAGCACCGCTTGCATCCCATTTCATTTCACCGGTAGCACCCTTGAAGGTGAAGCTATCGGCCGTGATGGCCGCGATCACTTTTTCGCCCAGCTCTTTATAGCCGATGCCGGCATCGTTTACGCCTGCGGCTTTCATCGCCTCAAAGATGGCGTATACCGCATCATAACCGTCGGCAGCGAACTGATCGGGATCTGCATTGTATTTTGCTTTGTAGGCTTTTACAAAAGCAGAGGTCTTTTCGGAAGTGCTGTTTTTATCAAACGGCGTGATATATTTGATGTCATTGGTAACGCTTGCGTCTACCTGATCGGCAACACCGTCCAAACCGTCACAGCCAAACAGAACCGCTTTGCAGCCTTTGGCGGCGCAAGCCTTGGCGATCAAGCCCGCCTCGGTGTAATAGATCGGCAGGAAGATTACATCGCAATCCTTCAATGCTTCCACCTGGGTGGAGAAATCTCTTTTATTCTCAGCGTCAAAGCTTTGCTCGGCATAGCTGACTTTCAGATTTGCCATTTCTTCTTTAAACGCGGCATAAACGCCGGAAGAATAAGCGTCGCTGGAATCGTAGATCGCACCGATCTTCTTATATTTCTTGGTCAGCTCTTCTGCGGCAAGAACGCCCTGATCCGGATCGCCGAAGCAAACACGGAAAGCCGTCGGACGATCGGCAATTACGTTGGCAGCGGAAGCGGACGGGGTCATAAAGAACAAACCGTCGGTAGCTGCTTTGGAGGCAAACGCCTCGCAAGAACCGGAGGTAACAGAACCCAAAGAGATCTGCATACCCTCATCCATCAACTGATCGTAACCGGTGGATGCGTCCTCCGGAGTAGCTTTGTCGTCCAGCATTTCAAATTTGAAATTGACGCCGTTCAGGCCGCCGGCCGCGTTGATTTCTTCAACCGCAAGCGTAGCGCCGTTCTGAACGGACACGCCGTAGGACATCGCACTGCCGGTCAACGGGCCGGTCGCACCAATGAAGTAAACCTCATCGCCTTTTTTACCGCAACCGGTAAAACAGCAAACGATCAGCGCAACGGTAAGCATTACGCTTACAACTTTTACAAACTTTTTCATTTTCGTGTACCTCTTTCTATAATATTTTTTTATTTTAGACTTTTGGTAGAAAGTCGTAAAACCAAAAAATGCGGTTTCGCCAAAAGCGAAACCGCAAAATCCAACGGGATTTTACGCCGAGGCCTTTGCCCCGGCCGCTTTCAGTACGAATGATTTTTTCTTTTCGACTCGTAGTACGTTCAGAATAATCGCCACGCCTACAATAATGACGGAAATGCAAATCGCCGGTACCATAATAAAAATAGCTACCGTCAGGGCGACGATAGCCAAGGTATTAACAAAAGCGCGACAAGAAGCGGCCGGTGCATAGGCATCAGCTCTGTTTGCTTTAAAAGATGTAAAACCAAACATTGTTCTCTCTCCTTGTCATTTTTTTAGAATTATACGCCGATATTGTAATTTTGTCAATAGTATTTTCATATTTTATTCAAAATTACCGCTTTACGGCGTATTCTTCGGAAAATGATTGGGCAGTTTTATGATATTTTTTCCGTTTTTTACCGCTTATATTGCAAAAATGCGTCGCCGTCCGTCGTTTTCCAGGTCCAAAGGCCGTTTTCTTCCACAAGATAGCTGTGCGGCGTATTTTCCTTGGGGATTGAAAGACTGCCGGGATTGATATATACAAAATTTTCCCGCTCCTCAAAGCCGGCCACATGGGTATGCCCGCCCAGCAAAACAAAGCGCTCGGAAATATGCGGCGGATTTTCCGGAGTATAATGATGTCCGTGGCTGGCAAAAATCAGCTGTCCGTCCACAAAGAGTATCATGGTCGGCGTCATAATTTCAAACGGCAGCACCATCTGATCCACTTCACTGTCACAGTTGCCGCGCACACACAACACCCGTCCGTCCAAAGAGGAGAGCTGCTCGATCACTTTTTTGGGTTGGTATCCCTGCGGCAAATCATTGCGCGGTCCGTGATACAGCAAATCGCCCAACAGCAAAATTTTATCAGGCGCCTCTCGTTCTGCCGCCTTTAGCAGTGCCTCGCCGTAAACTGCCGATCCGTGTAAATCAGATGCAATCAACCATTTCATAATCCTATACCCTCTTTTCCTTTTAAAACAACTCCCGCCAAGACCGATCGGCCTTGGCGGGAGAATCAACCTCACGGAAAGAATTATGCTACATAATCCGCGATTTTTGCAATTTTGTTATCGTTTTGCGTGATGGTGTATTTTTCAGTGAAAGTATTGTATTTTTCCTCATACTTTGCCGCGACAAAATCATCTTTCACCTCATGTTTCCATTCGATGTCGCCGTCGCCGACAAAGTACATCACATGATAACCGTACGTGCTTTCGATAATGCCCGTATCTCCCGGCTTCCGTGCGGCGTCATACGTCCAGTTTTCAAAGCTCTCCACCATATCGCCCTTATGCACATTGCTGTACAGGCCGCCGGTTGAGGCCGAACCGGTATCCTCTGTCTTTTCGGTGGCGAGTTTTGCAAAAGCGTCCTCGGTCGCACCGTTTTTCTTCCAGGTTTCTAAGGCCTGCTCAGCTTTCTGTTTTGCTTCTTTCATGGCAGCCTCATCCGAGTTGCTCGCCTTGAAAAGAATGTGACGAACATTTTTCAGCTTGGTTTCATCACGGTGCCGCGGCGTCAGCAGCAAAAAGACCTTATACAAGCTGTCCGACTCGCTTTCCACCAATTTGATATCGCCGGCTTTGGCACTTTCACTAAACAGGAAATCAATGCCTGCATAGCTCTCACTGTAGGCAAAATCGGTGGTTTTGGTGCCGTCCAGTTCTTTTTGTACATCCTCCACCTTCAAGGTGTCGGTAAAATACTTTTTCAGCCAATTGAGATATTCCGTCTCATTTTTGGTAGCCGCCAGTTCATCCGCCAGCTTTTTCGCCTGTTCCTTGGTCAGCGTTGCACCGTTCTCCTCGGAAGAATCATCACTCTTGTAGCTAAAGGAATACATCCGATAATCTACGGTATCATAGTTGTTTTTATTTTCATTATAATACGTATTGATATCATCATCCGTACACTCGATTTCGCCCTGCACCTTGGTTTTATACTTATCCGCCAGGGTGGCCAGCTCCATGCAGGTGCGGACCTCATCCTCGGTCAAGCCGGGAACGATATCAGAAGGGGTTATGCTTTTCAGTGCCGTCGTAATACTCTCGTTTTCGCTGTCCTCCAGCGTAACGCCGGCTTCCTTGGCCGCCTCGGCCAATACCAAGGTCTGTTTAACCTGTGCAGTGGTCGCGCTCATAAAGTAGTCATACCAGCTCTGCGAACCGCCGTCCGCCGTTGTTCCGGGATAATCCTGGCTTTTCAGCGATTTTGAGGTATCCAGGCCGTAATACTGCAAATAGCTGGAATTTTGGCTGATAAACGCCGAATAGTAGTTCTGGAAATAATAAAACATCATCGCATTGCTGATCGTGTAGTTGGTGCTTTGCATAGCGACATCTCTTTTCAGATAGGTGCCGTTTTGTTTGTTGTGCGAACGAACCGCACTGAAAATGATCCCACCGATAATGCTGACCGCCAATGCAGCCGAAACCACCGAAACGGTGATTTTGGTGATTTTATCGCGTCTTGCCTTCTTTTTCGCGGCGATTTTTTTCAGCGCCATCTCCTCGGCACGCGCTGCTCTGGAGCGTTGACCTTTTCCCATGTGTGTGTCTTCCTTCCTTTTGGTTATAATTTACATTGTAGCTTATGGGCTACAATCGACGGCTAAAGCCGTTTCGATCATCATAATCGCAAGCCTTATCAGCCTGTACCTGAAACCATGTACAAAGATTCTACCATAAAGCCTTGGTTTATGGTAGATTTGCCGTCTTTTTCGGTTGCCCGCCTACGGGCGAGAAAAAGGGCAATCTAAATATAATAGCCGCACTGTGGTATTATACCATAAAGCAAAGCTTTATGGTATAATTTGCCGTCTTTTTCGGTTGCCCGTCCTACGGGCGAGAAAAAGGGCAATCAAATTATAATAGCCGCACTGTGGTATTATACCATAAAGCAAAGCTTTATGGTATAATTT
>CAKRPM010000029.1 GCA_934378025.1 uncultured Eubacteriales bacterium
GTGCTGCACGGTGCGCCCAATATGGATACATTGGTGGCGCTTGGATCGGGCGCGGCATTTATATACAGCACGGCCATTTTGTTTGTGATGACGGATTCGCCGCACGCACATCATTATGTCCATGAACTGTATTTTGAATCCGCCGGCATGATTTTGACATTGATTACGCTGGGAAAAATGCTGGAAGCCCGTGCCAAAGGGAAAACGACGGACGCGCTGAAGGGTCTGGCAAAGCTTGCCCCGCGCAGCGCGAAAGTCATTCGTGACGGCGTGGAGGTTCAACTGCCGATCGAGCAAGTGCAGGCGGGAGATGTCTTTACCGTTCGGCCGGGAGAGAGTATTCCGACAGACGGCGTGGTGCTGGAAGGGCAAAGCGCCGTGGATGAAAGCGCACTGACGGGCGAGAGCGTTCCGGTGGATAAAGTGCCGGGCGACGGCGTCAGCGGAGCGACGATCAATCGATCCGGCTTTTTGAAATGCCGGGCAACCCGCGTCGGAAAAGATACCGCGCTTTCTCAAATTATCAAACTGGTCAGCGATGCGGCCGGTTCCAAGGCACCGGTGGCAAAAGCGGCGGATCGCGTATCGGGTATTTTCGTGCCGGTGGTGATGGGCATTTCCGCGGTTACGTTGGTAGTTTGGTTGCTGCTGGGCAGCAGTATCGGAACGGCATTATCGCATGCCATTGCCGTGTTGGTGATCAGTTGTCCGTGCGCTCTGGGTCTTGCCACGCCGGTGGCGATCATGGTGGGCAGCGGCGTGGGCGCCAAAAACGGTATTTTGTTTAAAAATGCAACCGCACTGGAAATCACCGGCAAGGTGAAAACCGTGGTTTTGGATAAAACGGGAACGATTACCGAAGGAAAACCCGAAATGACCGATTTGTTGCCGGCAGAGGGATTTACGGAAGAACAGCTGTTATCCATGGCTGCCGCCTTGGAACAGAAAAGCGAACATCCGCTGGCACAGGCGGTATTGCGTGCCGCAGGCGATCGAAAGCTGGACGAGGTGGAAGATTTTCAAAGCGTGGCCGGCGGGGGTCTGTACGGACAACTCGGCGGAAAAGAAATTGTCGGCGGCAGCGGAAAGTATATTCAACAACGAACCCCGTTCCCGAAAACGCTGGCCGATCAGGCGCTTGCTTTTTCCGAAGCGGGCAAAACACCGCTGTTCTTTCTGTATGATCAAAAGCCGCTCGGCATAATCGCTGTGGCGGATCGCATGAAAGAGGACAGCCCCGCCGCCATTCAAAGTATGCAGAAAATGGGACTGCGCGTTGTGATGCTGACCGGAGATAATGAGCGCACGGCACGTGCCGTCGGGAAAAACGCCGGGGTGGATCAGGTGATTGCGGGCGTACTGCCCGATCAAAAGGAAAAAGCGGTGCGGCAATTTGCTCAGAACGGCCGGGTGGCCATGGTGGGAGACGGCGTAAACGACGCCCCCGCTCTGACGGCGGCGGATATCGGCATTGCCATCGGCGCCGGCACGGACATTGCCATTGACGCGGCGGACATTGTGCTGATGAACAGCTCGCTGCGGGATGTACCGGCCGCCATTACGCTCAGCCGTGCCACCTTGCGCAATATTCATGAAAACTTGTTTTGGGCGTTTATTTACAATGCGGCGGGCATCCCGCTGGCGGCCGGCGTATTTTCAAAGTTACTGGGTTGGTCGCTCAGCCCCATGTTCGGTGCGGCTGCAATGAGTTTATCCAGTTTTTGTGTGGTCAGTAACGCGCTGCGGCTGAATTTTGTTAAACTGAAAAAAGATTCCAAACGAAAGAAGGTGATGGTCATGGAAAAGACACTGAAAATCGAGGGTATGATGTGCCCGCATTGCGAGGCGACGGTCAAAGCGGCGCTGGAAGCGCTGCCCGGTGTGCAAAGCGCCGCCGTCAGCCACAAAGACGGCACGGCGGTGGTGACCTTGTCGGGGGAGGTTTCGGACGAGGCGCTGCGTACGGCGGTAACGGATAAAGGCTATAAGGTTTTATAAGCTACAAAAGAGAGGAATGTAAAATGAAAAGAGCGTTGGACGTTTGCGTTTTTACGTCGAAGAAAACGGGGAGAAAACTGGAATATCTTTCTTTTTCACCCAAAAAGGAAAAATTGCCGTTGATCATTCATTTGCACGGCGCGGGCGGCCGGGGGGATTCAATTGCCGCCATGGGACATGTCGGCCCGATCGCCGAGATCGAAAACGGTCGCGATATACCGGCGCATTTTGTGGCGCCCCATTGCTACGGGAATACATGGTTTGAGCTTTTTGAAACGCTGGTGGATTTTGCCCGCACGCAAGCCGCCCGCGAGGATGTGGACAAAAACCGAATTTACCTTTCGGGCGTGAGTATGGGCGGTTACGCCGCTTGGCAGCTGGCCATGACCTGTCCTGAAATTTTTGCGGCGCTGGTGCCGGTGTGCGGCGGCGGAATGTACTGGAATGCGGCACGGCTGAAGGATATGCCGATTTGGGCATTTCACGGCGCGCTGGACGAAACGGTATTGCCGGAGGAAAGCATTAAGATGGTGAAAGCCGTCAATAAAGCGGGCGGCAATGCCAGGATCACCATTTGCGAGCATACAAAGCACAATTCGTGGGATGACGCATATCCCTGTGACGCGATGTGGGCATGGTTGTTTGAACAAAAGAAATAAAAAATAAAAGAAACCGAAAAAAGCAAACGCTTTTTTCGGTTTCTTTTTGTTTGTCTTAGCAGGGCGGAGCTTTACGAAAATGAAAGCCCGCGTTACTTTTTGCCGGTCAAATACGCATCGATTGCGGTGGCGGCGGTTTTTCCGGCGCCCATGGCGGAGATAACCGTGGCGGCGCCGGTGACGGCGTCACCGCCCGCAAATACGCCATTTTTGGAGGTTTGACCGGTTTCCTCCGTAACAATAATGCCGCCGCGGCGATTGACTTCCAAGCCGGCCGTGGTGGATTTGATCAACGGATTGGGGGAGGTACCGATGGAAATGATAACGGTATCTACGTCCAGTACAAACTCGCTGTCCGGAATCGGAACAGGGCGGCGCCGTCCGCGTTCATCCGGTTCGCCCAGCTCCATGCGGATGCATTTCATCCCGACCACAAAGCCGTTTTTCGGATCACGGCGATCCTCGGGATTGTGATATCCGAGAATTTCGACGGGATTGTTCAGCAGTTTCATCTCAACGCCCTCTTCAATGGCGTGCTCAACCTCTTCACGTCTGGCAGGCAATTCCTCCATCGAACGGCGGTACACAATATACACCTTTTCCGCGCCCAGGCGCAAAGCGGTACGCGCGGCGTCCATGGCCACGTTGCCGCCGCCCACGACGGCGACTTTGCCGCCTTTCATGATCGGGGTAACGGGATCTTCGCGGTATGCTTTCATCAAATTGCTGCGGGTTAAAAACTCATTGGCGGAATAAACGCCTTTGAGTGATTCGCCGGGGATATTCATAAAGTTGGGCAGTCCCGCGCCAGAACCGATGAAAACGGCCTCATATCCTTTTTCAAACAGCTCGTCGACCGTCAGGGTTTTGCCGATAACCACATTGGTTTGAATGTCCACGCCCATGGCGCGCAGCGTATCGACCTCTTTTTGCACAATGGTTTTGGGAAGCCGAAACTCGGGGATTCCGTATACCAGCACGCCGCCCGCCGTGTGCAGCGCCTCAAATACCGTGACGGCATAGCCTTTTTTGGCAAGATCGCCCGCACAGGTCAGCCCACTGGGACCTGCGCCGATAACCGCCACACGATGTCCGTTGGGCGCGGCCGGCGAAATGGGCGTCTCGGCATGCGCGTTATGGTAATCCGCCACAAAACGCTCCAGACGGCCGATGCCGACAGGTTCCCCTTTAATACCGCGGACGCATTTTTGCTCGCACTGCGTTTCCTGCGGACAGACTCTGCCGCATACCGCCGGGAGAGAGGAACTTTCATGAATAATACGGTAGGCGCCTTCAAAATCGCCTTCCTTGATTTTTGCGATAAATTCCGGAATGTGAATATTGACGGGGCAGCCGGCAACGCACGGCTGATTTTTGCAGTGCAGACAGCGGTTTGCCTCATCTACGGCCGCTGCCGCCTCATATCCCAGCGCCACCTCGTCGAAATTATGCGCCCGTACCTCCGGTGCCTGCGAGGGCATGGGATTTTTTTTGAGTGCCATATTTGCCATATCAGTTGCCCTCCTTAAAGAGATTGCAAGTTTTTTCATACGCGTGGCGCTCGAAATCGCGGTACATACTGCCACGATCCATCGCCTCGTCAAAATCTACTTCATAGCCGTTAAAATCGGGGCCGTCCACGCAGGCGAAAGCGGTCATTCGTTCATCGCCGCGGTGCAACGTCAGCCGACATCCGCCGCACATTCCCGTGCCGTCAATCATAATCGGGTTCATGGAAACAACGCAGGGAATCCCGGTGGGTTTTACGGCTTGTACAACGAATTTCATCATGATCAGCGGCCCGATGGTAATGACCTGATCAAACGATTCGCCTTGTTCAAAAAGGCGGTTCAGCGGCGCACAGACATTGCCCGATTCGCCGTAGGAGCCGTCATCGGTCATGATAAACAGACGGTCGCTGGCTTTTTTAAATTCTTCTTCCAAAATCACAAGATCCTTCGAGCGAAACCCGATGATGCTTGTAACTTTGCAACCCATTTTGTGCAGCTTTTGCGCAATGGGCAGCGCAATGGCACATCCGACGCCGCCGCCGACAATACATACGTTTTTCAAGCCGTCCGTTTCGGTCGCCTTGCCCAAAGGACCGACAAAATCTTCAATGCTGTCCCCCTCGGCTTTTTGGTCCAACAGCTTTGTGGTGGCACCCACGATTTGAAAAATGATGGTAACACTGCCCGTCGTACGGTTATAGCCGGCAATGGTCAGCGGGATACGCTCCCCCTCTTCATTGACGCGCAGAATGATGAATTGTCCGGGCTCGGCCTTGGCGGCCACCAGGGGCGCGTAAATTTCCATTTCCGTCACCGTGGCGCATAGGGCCCGCTTTTTTAAGATTTTATACATTTCGGATTTCTCCTTTACAGATTTGTTGCAAAATTTTTGATGCCGAAAAAAGACAGAGCGTCTTTTTCGGTTGCCCACTTCGGTGGGCGAGAAAATGGCAATCAAAATATAATAGCCGCTTTGTGGTTATTATACCACAAAGCAAAGCTTTGCGGTATAATTTGCCGTCTTTTTCGGTTGCCCGTCCCGCGGGCGAGAAAAATGGCAATCAAAATATAATAGCCGCATTGTGGCTATTATACCATGAGCAAAAATGCTTGCTTGCGGGAGGCATTTTTGCGAAGCCGTCAATTGCACAGCCACGCGAAGCGTGGGCAAAGCGCAGCGATAGGATTTTGCCGAAACGGCAAAATCTCTGTGCGTATTATACCACGCCGCCTCGATACCGTCAATGGAGGGCAGGTGATTTTCCAAAAATTACAGATGTACCTCTTCCAGCTGGCTGGTATACAGACGATAGTATTTGCCGCGCTTTTCCAAAAGCTCGGCATGCGTGCCGCGTTCAACGATTTTTCCCTCTTCCACGACCAAAATCAAATCGGCGCGGCGAATGGTGGACAGCCGATGGGCAATGACAAAGGAGGTACGCCCTTCCAGCAGCTTTTCGGTGGCGGATTGAATGAGCTGCTCGGTTTGTGTGTCGACAGAGCTGGTGGCCTCATCCAAAATGAAAATACGCGGATCGGCAATGACGGCACGGGCAAAAGAAATCAGCTGTTTTTCACCGGTGGAGAGGTTTTCGCCGCCCTCGCCGACATCGCTGTCATAGCCCTTTTCCATCCGCTCGGCAACGCGGTCGGCACCGATCAATTCGGCGGCCGCTGTCATTTGCGCCTCGTCGGCGTCGGGATTGCCGTAAAGAATGTTTTCCCGTACGGTGCCGCTGAATAAATGAGACGATTGCAGCACATAGCCCATATTTTCGTGCAGCCATTGCACGCTGCGCGTCCGATAGTCGGCGCCGTCAATCAGAATTTCTCCCTCATTCGGTTCAAAAAAGCGGCAAATCAGGTTGACCAGTGTGCTTTTGCCCGCCCCGGTTTGACCGACGATGGCCACGGTCGCGCCCGCCGGTATGTGCAGATTGAAATGGCGCAGCACATATTCTTTTCCGTCCGGATACATAAAGGAAACGTCTTTAAAGTCAATTTCGCCCCGAAGCGTCGGCCAGTTCTCGCGTTTCGGATGTAAAAAATCGCCGTATTGCGCCACAACCTCCGGACGATCTTCAATCAGCGGCTTTTCATCCAACAGATCGGTTACGCGTTCGATATTGGCCTGTGTGGCAACAATATTGCCGAAGGTGCGCGCAATTTGCTGTACCGGTTCCAAAATGCCGACGGCATAGGTGGTAAATGCACTCAGGGTGCCGAGTGCCACTGTTCCGGCCAGTGCCATGTTGCCGCCGCGGGTGAGCACCAGCGCGGTCAGTATTGAGGAGCACATCATAATCAGAGAAATATACAAACCGTTGGTTTGCGACGCTTTCAGGCTGCGGCGATACATTTTTTGACTGGTGCGGGCAAAGTCGGCGTCGTTTTTCGCTTCAATGCCCAAGGTTTTGGAGGTGCGCACGCCGGTAATCCCCTCGTTGTATTGCCCGGAAATGAGCGCGTTGATTTTTCGGATCGAACGGTTGTATTTTAACAGCTTCTTTTGAAAAAACGTCGTACAGAGCACCAAAAACGGCAAAATTATCAAAACAATCAGTGCCAGCCGAACATTCAGTAAAAACATCATGACAAATACAAAAATGACATACATTGCCGCCCAAAAACAGTCGATCAACGCCCAGGCAATCATGCCGGCAATACGATCGGTGTCGTTCATAACGCGCGCCATAAGATATCCGACGGAATTTTGATTGTAATAGGAAAGCGAGAGAAATTGCAGATGTGTAAAGCAGGCGTTTTTCATATCACGCCCCAGCCCCATTTCCAAGTCCATGGAAAGGCGCGAGAAAATGACCACGCCCACGGTTTGCAAAATGATGACGGCGGCGTATGCCGCACTGAAAATGCCCAGCCCGTGCAAAACGCCCGGTGTAATAAAATGATCAATGGCGTATTTTTGAAAAAGGGGCAGCAACATATCAAAAACGGCGCTTACGGCCATTAAAAATAAATTCAGCAACAGTTTGCCGCGATAATGCTTTAAAAAGGGCGCAAGACGTTTCCAGACGGCGAGGTTAAGCGTTTTATGATTCTTTTCCATGAAGATCCTCCCCCAAAGATGTCTGAAGGTCATAGACCTGTTTGTAAATTCCGTTTTGGCGCAAAAGCTCGGCATGGGTGCCGCGCTCGACGATTTTGCCCGCCCGCAGCACCAAAATTTGATCGGCATGCATCAATGTTGCGACGCGATGCGAAATCAAAAAAGTTGTGGCGTGCCGCGGCATACTGCGCAGTGCCGAGCGGATTTTTACGTCTGTTTCGGCGTCTACCGCGGACAGCGAATCATCAAAAATCATAACGGGCGTTTGGCGCATTAACATTCGGGCAATGGCCACGCGCTGCTTTTGCCCGCCGGATAAGGTGACACCGCGCTCCCCCACGGGGGTATCATATCCGTCTGCAAAGGCCTCGATGGCCTCGTCCACACAGGCAATTTTTGCAGCCTGACGTACGGCTTTACGATCGGTTTTTTCACAGGCAACCGCAATGTTTTCTTCAATGGTGCGGGAATATAAAAACGGTTCTTGCAGCACAATGCCGATGTTTTGGCGCAAAAAGCGGCGATCCATGCGGCGGATATCCGTACCGTCCAAATAGATATGCCCGTGATCGGGCGGTAAATCATACAGACGGGTTAAAAGATGCATCATGGTGCTTTTACCGCTGCCGGTTTCGCCCAAAATGGCGACGGTACTGCCCGCGGGCGCTTCAAAAGAAACATCTTTCAATATCGGGTTGCCGCCGGGATAAGAAAAGCTTACATGATCAAAACGCACTTGCCCGTGAACGTCGGGAGAAAGCGCACTTTCGTCTTTTTCTTCTTGAGCGTCCAGAATGTAGGCCAGGCGATCCACGGACACGCCTGCCTTGCTCATTTCGGATAATGTTCTGCCCAGGGAGCGGATGGGCCAGACCAGCGTCGTGTTATAGGAGATAAAGGCCATCAGTTCGCCCAGCGTCAGCGTGTTGTTTACGGTGGCCGCCGTGCCGACAATCAAAACGGTCATGATTTGCAGCCCCGTTATTAAATCGCCCAGTCCCCAATAGCAGCCCATTAAATACCCGAGCTTTATCCAAAGATCGGCGAAAATGCCGTTTTGTTTTTTAAATTTATCGATTTCATCGCGCTCTCTGCCGAAAGCGCGTACCACACGCACACCGGTCAAATTTTCCTGAACGATGCTGCTAAGTTTGCCCTCCGCCTCATCGGCCACCAAAAAACGCGCGCCGATTTTGCGGTAGAAAATCCAGCTGTACAGCAAAATGATCGGAATAAAGGCCAAGGCAACCAACGATAACATGCCGTTCATCGAAAACATCATAAACAGCGACCAAGCGACCAAAAAGGCGGTGCGGAAAACTTCCGTCAATTGGCCGCTGACAAAGTTTTTCACCACCTCGACGTCCGAGGTGCAGCGCTGGATAATATCTCCGGTTTGATTGGCGGCATGCCAGGACAGCGGCAGCCGCTGAATATGGGCAAATAATGCGTCCCGCATGCTTTTGACAAATCCCTCCGCACCGCGTGTGGTATCCACCGTACGGCGATAGGTACAAAAAGCGCCACCCAGCGCCAGCAGCGTGATGACGATTAAAATCCAATATAAATGCGTCTGCAGGAAAGCTCGTCCGCCCAGCGCTTCCAGCGGTTGTAACAAAAAAGCGGGCAGCGCAAAGGGCTCGCTTCCCAATACAGAGTCAATGGTCAGACGGATGACCTGCGGCATCAGTGAGGAAAGAACGGTGGCGCATACCGACCAAAAAAGCATGGCCGCAAAAAAGCGGAGATTGCCTTTTAAAAAGCGTGTAATCATCGTAAATTTCAAATGCTTTGACTTTTTCACAGTGCACCTCCCGATAATATATCAAGATTTTACCACATCGGATATGGCTTTGCAAGGGGGCATTGAGCGCAAAAAATTCAGAGCATGGTCAGATTTGCGATTTTTGCAAAAGAGCACTTTTTTCCCGCGCATGGCATACAATAAAGCGACGTTGAAAGTAAAGGAGGAAAAACCGTATGGCAAGCGTTTATTTGCGGCCGAGTGCGGAATTTATTCAGACAGGACCGGAGCCCTACGGTTCCACGCGCGACCGCATGGCAAATATCGCCGGCATCAGCGCGTCGGAATTTGAACGGCACGGGGTGACGGCCAATGTCGGTTTTGCCGATATTGATACCGGAACGGCCGTGTCGGAGGCCAATGTTTTACAACCGGATTTGTATATATCGATCCGTATGGCACGCGCCGAAAGCGGACAAAGCGGCGGACAGGTGCATTACCGAATTCCCTCGGGGCAGGCGGCCAAGGACATGACAACGGCGATGAACATGGTCACACCGACGGAAACCATCCTGGCGCCGGAGGAGAACTACAGCCGCAATCGCGGCAATTTTTATGAACTTCGAAATGTTACCGTACCGTCTTTGGTGGTAGACGTCGGATTTATCAACAATGCGGCGGATAATCAATTTGTGGCGGAAAATATGTACGAGATCGCGGTGGCCATTTCCAAGGGGGGACTTGCCTACCTCGGCATTGAATATATTCTGCCGCCGCCCGAGCATGAGTCGGCGTTACGCGCGCAGTATAATACACCGAAATCTTAAAAACAGACTGTCAAAAAAAGTCGGTCAACCGCAAGCAAAGAAAAATGAGTCTACTTTTAAGCGGGAAAATTAAAGCGTGTTTTTTGCTTTATAGTTTTTATAAAAAACAAAAAGCAGCACCGGAAGGCGCCCGAAATCATCGAGGTTTCGGGCGCTTTTGCTTACTTTTGCCGCTTTCGTATGCACATACGCCGACAAGTCCATGTTCGGCAAATTTATCTTCCTTTTTCGAAGTCTGCCGGCGTTTCGATAGGTTTATCG
>CAKRPM010000030.1 GCA_934378025.1 uncultured Eubacteriales bacterium
TTGTATACCAACGGCGCTTCTCCCTCCAATAATTGCGTGGTACCCGATCTCAACGGCCTGACCTTGGCAAACGCCAAGCGGGAGCTGGAGGATATGGGATTGAACATCCGCGTGACCGGCAATACCAATGCGGGCAGCGTTGTGTGTATGCAAGAGCCGGTTGCCGGCAGTAAAGCAGCCGGCGGCAGTATTGTAACCGTTAAACTGAAAAGTTACAGCAATGTGGCAGATTGATGGAAAGGAAAGTTATGAAAGTAAAAGATCTCTTAGACGGTGTAAAAGCGATTTTAACCGATAAAAATTTACTGGATAAGGACATCGCGTCTTTGTGCTTTGATTCGCGCAAGGTGGAAAAAGGCTCTATGTTTTTCTGCATCCCGGGCGAGCGCATGGACGGTCATGCCTTTGCGCCGAAGGCGGCGGAAATGGGCGCGGCGGTCATTGTGGCCGAGCATGTGACCACGGCGCCGCTGCCGCATATTTTGGTGGACGACGCACGGCGGGCAATGTTTTACATCTGCGCCAATTTTTACGGGCATCCCGAGCGCGATTTAAAACTGATCGGCGTGACGGGTACCAACGGCAAAACCAGCACAACCTCCTTTATTAAGGAATTGTTGGACGCCTTTGGAAAAAAGACCGGCCTGATGGGTACGGTGTGCAACATGATCGGCGATGAAAAACTGCCCAGCGGTTTTACAACGCCGGAACCCAAAGCGCTTTTTACGTTGCTCTCAAAAATGAAAGCGCAGGGCGTCGAATACGTGGTGATGGAAATTTCTTCGCATGCCCTGGCGCAGCATCGGGTTTGCGGCCTGACGTTCGAGGTGGGCGTTTTTTCCAATTTAACGCAAGATCATTTGGATTTTCACGGTACGCTTGAAAACTATAAAAATGCAAAACGCAAGCTGTTTTTGCAAAGCAAAACCTGCGTGCTGAATATCGATGATCCGGTGGGTGCGGAATTTGCCGCCGATCAAAAGCCGGGCGTGCGGTATTTAACCTATTCGGCCAAAAAAGATACGGCGGATATTGTGGCCAAGAACATCAAGCTTTCCTCCGATGGCGTGGACTTTTTGCTGCTGACAGCGGGGCAGCTTAATCGTGTTCATGTCGGTACGCCGGGCAAATTCACCGTGTACAATGCGACGGCGGCCGTGGGCGCTTTGTATGCCGCAGGATTTGATTTTTCCGAAATTACGGCGGCTTTGGGCGCGCTGCGAAGCGTTGACGGGCGGGCACAGATTGTGCCGACCGATCGGGATTTTACCGTTATGATTGATTATGCGCATACGCCCGACGCACTGGAAAATATTTTGAATACGGTGAGAAGCTATGCAAAAGGTCGGGTGATTACACTGTTCGGCTGCGGCGGCGATCGGGACAAAACCAAGCGTCCGATTATGGGGCATATTGCCGCAAAGCTGTCCGATGTGGTCATCGTGACCTCCGACAATCCGCGTACCGAGGATCCCGGGGCGATCATTGAGGATATTTTGCCCGGTGTAATCGCGGAGAAAAAGCCTTATACGGTGATTGAAAACCGCAAAGAGGCCATTGCCTTTGCTTTAAAAAATGCAAGGCGGGACGATATCGTTTTGCTGGCGGGCAAAGGGCATGAAAAGTATCAAATTCTGGCGGAAGGCAAAATTGACTTTGATGAACAGGCCATTGTTCTTTCGCTTTTAAAGGATATGAAATCATGAAACTGAGCGCATTTGAAATTGCCGACGCCCTGCATGCAGAGCGCCCGTGCGTCAATACGGAAATTGACGAAATTACCACTGATTCCCGCACCGTGGGGGAACATACGCTTTTTGCCGCGCTCGCGGGGGAAAGGTTTGACGGGCACGATTTTATACCGTCGCTGGACGATCAATTTCAGCAGATTGTGTTTTTAACCGATCGGCCGATCCAAACCAAAAATGCCGTGATTGTCTGCGGGGATGTCTTGCAGGCGCTGGCGGATATCGCCGCGCTGCATTTGCAGCATCTTTCGCTGTTAAAGGTGGCGGTGACCGGCAGCGTCGGAAAAACCACGACCAAGGAAATGATTGCAAGCGTGCTGTCGGCGCACTTTGTCGTTCAGAAATCGCTGGCCAATCGGAATAATGAGCTGGGTATGCCGCTGACGGCGTTTTCCGTGACGGAACAGCATACGGCCGCCGTGTTTGAAATGGGCATGCGCGGCAGGGGACAGATTGATTTTCTGGCGCGGCGTGTTCGGCCGGATATCGGTGTGATCACCAATATCGGTACCTCGCACATGGAACTGCTCGGCTCGCGCGAAAATATTTGCAAAGCCAAGATGGAGCTGGCGGACTGTCTGTCCGAAAAAGGCGTGCTGCTGCTCAACGGCGATGAACCGCTGCTGCGCAGTGCGGCAAAGGACTGCAGCTGTCAGGTGCGGTTTTTCGGCCTTGACGCGGCATGCGATTACCGTGCCGAAGCTATTGAAAATACCCGATTCGGCACGCGATTTACCCTTTGGTATCGCGAAAAAAGCATCTCGGTTTTTCTGCCGGTGACGGGAGAGCATAATGTGTATAATGCGCTGGCGGCTTTCGCCGTGGCCTATGAGGCGGGGATGGATCCCGCTCAAATCGTTTCAAAGCTTTCTTCTTATCACGACGGCGGGTTGCGCCAAAGCATTTACGAAGAGGGGGGACTGCTGTTCTTTGATGACAGCTATAATGCTTCGCCCGAGTCCATGCGCGCGGCACTGAGTGTGATGCGCCTGTATCCCAACCGCAAAGTGGCGGTATTGTCGGATATGCTGGAGCTGGGGGAGGCGTCGGAGACGGCACACCGTGAGGTGGGCAGCTATGCCCGCCGGTCGGGGGTGGACGAACTGATCTGCTTCGGAACGCTCAGTGCTCAAACGGCGCAAGGTTTCGGCGCGGGCGCGCACTTCTTTGACAATCGGGCGGCGGCGCTTGAATACCTGTTGAAAAATGTGCATAAAGATGATATGATATTATTTAAAGGATCGCATGCGATGGCGTGTGATAAATTGTTGCATGATTTTAAAAAAAGGTGGATGGAGCATTGAGTATCTTGAAATTGGCGGCGGCCACGGTATTGACATTTATTTTTACGCTTTTGATCGCCCCTTGGGTGCTGTCCATGCTGCGTCGGCGGCATGCTTCGCAGCATATTTTGGAGATCGGCCCCAAATGGCATGAAACCAAAGAGGGTACGCCGACGATGGGCGGCATTATGTTTATCATTCCCATGACGTTGGTATGGCTGATTTTGGGGGCGCAGAATATTTTGCGCGGCGATTATCGATTGCTGTTTGCCGTTGTGTTCGCGCTGCTTTGCGGGCTGATCGGCTTTTTGGACGACAGTGTGAAAATCTTTAAAGCCCGTAATAAAGGCCTCACCGTGCGGCAAAAAACGATGCTGCTGATGGTCATTATCGCGCTGTATCTGGGCGCAATGTACGCAATGGATTATATTAAGGACAGCGTGTTTATTCCTTTTGTGAATTACCGGCTGCCCCTTTGGATATTCTATTTTGTAGTGATGTTGCCGCTTTCCTTTTTCTTTGTCAATGCGGTGAATTTGACGGACGGATTGGACGGCTTGGTGACAAGCGTCAGTATTCCGTATGCCCTGTGCTTTACCGTGATTGCCTTTTTGCTGCATACCGCTTCGACCCCGTTTGATGGCATGGGGATGTTTTCCGCGGCCATCATCGGCGGCTTGCTTGCTTTTTTGATTTATAACTTTTATCCCGCGAAGGTCTTTATGGGCGATACGGGATCACTTTTCCTGGGCGGCTGCGTCGTTGCGTTGGCATTTTCGTATGATATGCCGATTTTGCTGCTGACGGCGGGCATCGTTTATCTGATCGAGGGTGCCAGTGTTATTTTGCAGGTCGGTTATTTTAAGCTCAGTCACGGCAAACGCCTCTTTCGTATGGCTCCCATTCATCACCATTTTGAAATGGGCGGGAAGAGCGAGGTGCAAATTGTGCGTATGATGACGATTATTTCCGTCATCGGCGCGCTGGTTTCCGTTTTGGCGGTGCTCTTCTATAAGAGCGGATATCTATTTTTGTAGAAAGGAACGAGAGGGCACATGGCGTTTGGCAAAACCAAAAAGCGCGCGGCGGAAAAGCCGCCCGTAAAACAAAAAAAACGCATGAATATGGGCAGTATCGATCTGCCGTTTTTGATTTTGGTATTTTGCCTGTTGGGATTCGGACTGGTGATGGTTTGTTCGGCCAGCTATGTCAGCGCTTATTATCGTTACGGCGACAGCTTCTATTTTATTAAACGCCAGGCCATTTGGGCGTTGGTCGGCATTGCCGCCATGTTCTTTTTTGCTTTTGTGGATTACCGCCGCATTAAAAAATATGTGCATATTATTTTGATCATCGCGCTGGTGATGGTGATTTTGGTGCTGATTCCGAAAATCGGCATTGATGTAAACGGCGCCCGCCGCTGGTTGGGCATCGGCCCTGTGCGCGTGCAGCCTTCGGAAATTGCCAAACTTGCGGTGATCGTCTTTTTGGCTTCTTATATTTCCGCCAATCAGGAAAAAATGGGCAAATTTAAACAAGGCCTTTTGCCCGCGCTTGCGGTGCTGATGGTTTTTGTCGGCCTGGTATTGGTGGAAACGCACTTTTCGGGCGCCATTTTGATTATGTCCGTGGGCGTGATCATGCTGTTTATCGGCGGCGCAAGTATTAAAACGCTGGGCGGTTTCGGCCTGGCGGGTGTGTCGGGTTTGGCGTTTTTGATTTTGTGCACCGATTACGCCACCAGCCGTGTGACCACTTGGCTGCATCCGTTTGACGATCCGAAGGGTTCGGGCTTTCAGGTGGTGCAGTCGCTGTACGCCATCGGTTCGGGTGGTTTGCTCGGACTCGGGCTGGGGCAGTCCCGGCAAAAACATTTGTATATTCCCGAACCGCAAAATGACTATATTTTTTCCATCACCTGTGAGGAGCTCGGCTTTATCGGGGCGTTGGTGGTCATTTTGCTGTTTGTGCTACTGATATGGCGCGGCTTTACCATCGCATTTCATACGCAGGATGTTTTCGGTTCCATGCTGGTCATCGGTATTACCTCTCATGTGGCGGTGCAGACGATCTTGAATATTGCCGTTGTTACCAATGCCATTCCCAGTACCGGGATCGGCTTGCCGTTTTTCAGTTACGGCGGTACGGCGCTTTCAATATTGATGGTGGAAATGGGAATTGTTTTATCCGTTTCCAGATACAGCAGCTTGGATAAAGATCAACCGTAAAGGGGAGGAAAAACCGTGAAAATCGTATTTGCGGGCGGCGGTACGGCCGGGCATATCAACCCGGCGCTGGCCATTGCGCAAACCGTGAAGGAAAAAAATCCACATGCCGAAATTTTGTTTATCGGCAATCAAAATTCCATGGAGGAAAAGCTGGTTCGGCATGCGGGCTTTGAAATTAAATTTATAAAAATATTGGGACTGAATCGAAAAAATCCGCTGAAAAACATCCAAACCATGCGTCTGTTTTTCAAAGCGGTGCAGGACGCCAAACAAATGTTGAAGGACTTTGCCCCCGATCTTGCGGTCGGGACGGGCGGATATGTCAGCGCGCCGGTGCTTTTTGCGGCGACAAAGCTTGGGATTCCCACCTGTATTCACGAGCAAAACGCCTATCCCGGTGTGACCAGTAAAATGCTGGCGCGTCGGGTGGACAAAGTGTTTATCAGTTTTGAAAACAGCGCGCCGCGGTTTCACGATCAAAGCAAGCTGGTTTTGACGGGTAACCCCCTGCGTACCGAATTTCAAAATGCCGATCGGGCGCAGAGCCGAAAAACATTGGGGCTTTCCGAGGAGGATTTTTACGTTTTGTCTTTCGGCGGCAGTCTCGGTGCGACCGCATTGAACAAAGCCATGTGCGGCGTGCTGGAGAAAAATGCGAAAACGCATGATTTTTGCCAGTGCCACGCAATGGGTAAACTCGGGTGCGATTGGATGCCGCAAGCGCTTTTGCAGGGCGGCGTGGATATCCAAAAGGCCGATAAATGGATTACGGTAAAAGATTTTATTTATGATATGTCTTGTCAAATGGCGGCGGCGGACGTTGTAATTTGCCGTTCGGGCGCCATTACGCTGGGCGAGGTCATGGCGCAGGGCAAACCCGCGGTGCTGATTCCCTCGCCGAATGTAACGCATAATCATCAGTACTATAACGCCATGTCGCTGGTGGAGCGCGATGCGGCGCTGCTGCTGGAGGAAAAGGATCTTTCTTCCGAGCGGCTGTACGATATGCTTCTTTCGCTGAAAAACGATCCTCAAAGACGGCGGCAGTTGAGTGCAAATGCCAAGAAAATGGCACTGCCTACGGCGGCGCAAACCATATATGAAGAAATGATGAGCCTTTTGTAGGCGGCACACCTTTTCCCGATTCTGCATAGGATGAAGAAAAGTCTTATGAAAGAGGGAAGGGTATGGTTTACGGGATCAAGGGCGGTACGCCTCTGCGCGGCACGGTGCGTTTGCAAGGCGCAAAAAACAGTGTGTTGCCGATATTGGCCGCAAGCCTGTTGTGTACGGACGGTCGGGTGCGGCTGGAAAATTGCCCGTCGCTGGAGGATGTTCAACTGAGCCAACAGATTTTGGAGAGTTTGGGCTGTCGGGTGGCGCGAAAAGACGATACTTTGGAAATCCATACCGACGGTCGCATCGGTGCCGCGCTTGACGAGCGTCAATGCGCCGGCATGCGTTCCTCTGTTTTGTTTTTGGGACCGCTGCTGGCTTCGGCGGGACGGGCGGAGCTTTTTTTGCCGGGCGGCTGTCTGCTGGGCGATCGTCCCGTGAATTTACATATTGACGCATTGCGCCGTATGGGCGCGAATATTCGGCTGTCGGACAATAAAATCCTGGCCGAAGCACCCGACGGGCTGGTCGGGCGGGAAATTGTATTGCCGTTTCCGAGCGTGGGCGCCACGGAAAATATTATGATGGCGGCTGCCTTGGCACGCGGCGCTACGAGAATTATCGGCGCGGCCGCCGAACCCGAAATTGAGGATTTGGCGGATTTCATCCGTAAAATGGGCGGTGTTGTACGCAAGGACGGCAATTTGGTGGAAGTGTTCGGCGTGCCCTCTCTGCACGGCTGCACCAAACGCATCATTCCCGATCGGATTGCCGGGTTTACCTATCTGGCGGCGGCACTGGCCACCGACGGACGGATTACGGTGCAGGGATGCGAATTTGATCACATGCGCGCCATGTTGGATTTTTTGTCGTTGGCGGGCGGTGCCGTGGAGGTGCGCGGCAATGATATTACCGTCTATCGGGCGGGGCCGTGCCTGTTGCCGGTCAAGGGCTGCATGACTGCGCCCTACCCCGGATTTCCGACGGATGCGGGGGCGATGGCCTTGGTGTTGATGTCCCTGGCGGGCGGGGTGAGTTCCCTGCATGAGGGCGTGTTTTCCGATCGTTTTGCCGTGGTGGAAGAGCTCAAAAAGCTCGGCGCCGACATTACACCGGGCGGTGCAACGGCGTCGGTGCGCGGCGGAAAACTTTTCGGAGCAACCGTGCGTGCCACCGATCTGAGAGCGGGCGCGGCATTGGTTATCGCCGCACTGAGCGCCGAGGGAGAAAGCACGGTAACGGACAGCGGGCATATCCTGCGCGGATATGAACGTTTCGGAGAAATTTTACGCGCGCTGGGCGCGCAGATCACAGAAAGGAATTTGTAAATGGCAGATCGTAAGGGCAACAGTGTGGAGCGCTATTATGCCTCCAAGAAAAAAAGACAAAAGCGCAAACGCGTCAGAATTTACAGTGCGTTGATTTTGATTAGCATTGCGGTCTTTATCACGTTGTCCTTAACGGTCTTTTTTAATATTACGACCTTTGAGGTCAGCGGCAATAAAACCTACAGCACCGAGCAAATCATTTCGTCCGCGGGACTTTCGGAGGGGGACAACCTTTTTCGGCTTAACAAATTTAAAATGATTGATCAGCTTCTGGTGGATTTGCCGTATCTTGAAGAGGTCACGATTTATCGGCGGCTGCCCACCACGCTTTGTATTGAGGTCAAGGAAACCACTGCCGCCTTTACAGCATATAAGGACGGAAAATATGTGCTGCTCAGCGATCAGCTGAAAATTTTGGGATCGGCGGATAAGGCGCCCAAAGGCGCGGCGTTTATTGTGGGCGATACGGTCAAGGAAATCGCCCCGGGGCATGAGGCTGTGTTTGAAAACGGCAGCGAAGAGATCATCAAAAACATCGTGGCGCAAACCAAGGACGAATTTTGGACAAAACAGATCGGAGCGGTGGATGTTTCGCAGCGCTACAATTTGCGTTTGTATTATCAAAACAACCGCGTGAAAATTCTGTTGGGCAATTCCGATAAGCTGGGGGACAAGCTGCAAATGGCCTGCGAGGCGATTAAGAAAAACAGCTCGTCCGAATACGCCCGCATTGATATTACCGACGGTAAGGCGGCCTATTACCGCGTGTTGGCGGAGGATGAGGTGGATGATATTACCGCCATGCTGCTCGGAAAAGCCAAGGCCAAAGCTGACAAATTTTACAAGTCCTCGGACGGGGAAACGCCCGACGCAGACGGGACGACGACCGAAGAAGAAACGGCTGCATGACGCTTTTCGGGAAAAATATAAAAAAATACTTGAAATATCGTTCATTTAATTGTACAATAAAATATATATAAGTGAAAAATGACGGCAAAAGGTATGAAAAATATATCGGGAGGAAAGACAAATGGGATTTGAACTCGCTGAGAACGCGGAAGGCGTTGTAAATATAAAGGTAATCGGCTGCGGCGGCGGCGGTTGTAATGCGGTCAACCGCATGATCAACGCCGGTGTACAAGGCGTTGAATTTGTGGCAGCCAATACGGATTTGCAGGTGATCAACAGTTCCCGTGCCGAGCATAAGGTACAGATCGGTGCGAAGCTGACCAAAGGACTGGGTGCCGGAAGCGATCCGGCCATCGGTGAAAAATCCGCCATGGAAAGCAAAGAGGAAATCGAGCAGCTGCTGCAGGGCACCGATATGGTGTTTATTACCGCCGGTATGGGCGGCGGCACCGGGACAGGCTCTGCCCCCGTGGTGGCCGAAATTGCCAAAAACATGGGCATCTTAACGGTGGCAATCGTTACAAAGCCGTTTTTGTTTGAAGGCAAATATAAAATGAAAAACGCAGAGGCGGGTATCGCCAAGCTGCGTGAAAAAGTGGACTCTTTGATCGTAATTCCCAATGAAAAACTCAAAGAGGTTTCGACGGAAAAAATCACGCTGTTAAATGCGTTCCAAATTGCAGATGAGGTATTGCGCCAGGGCGTGCAGAGCATTTCCGATTTGATTTTGACCTCGGCACTGATCAACCTTGACTTTGCGGACGTCAGCAAAATTATGAAAAGCGCCGGAAACGCGCACATGGGTCTGGGCCGCGCCAGCGGTAAGGACAAGGCGGCGCAGGCGGCGGCAGCGGCAATTTCCAGCCCGCTGCTTGAAACGTCCATCGACGGTGCTACCGGTGTGATTATCAACATTACCGCGTCCCCCGATATCGGTTTGGACGAGGTGGATGCAGCCTCTCATAAGGTGATTGAGGCGGCCGATCCCAATGCCAATATCATTTGGGGTGTTGCGCTGAACAATGATTTGGAAGACGAGATGATTGTAACGGTGATTGCCACCGGCTTTAAATCGGCAAAGCCCACGGCCGCGAAAATCGAAACCACGGTCAACGCCGCATCGGCGGAACCGGTGGATTTGTTTGCAGCTTCTCCTGTTGAACCGGCCGCGGCTTTTGAGCCGGTTGCGCCCGTTGCCGAAAAGCCGGAAGAACCTGCTGTGACCAACGATGCACCGGCGCAGGCTGAGGATGATTTCGGTTTGGATGACGTGTTTGATTTCTTTAAGAAGAAATAATTGATGACAGGGCTGTAAAAAAGCGGAAGTTTTTTTACAGCCCTCTTTTTTTAATAAACAGCAAAAAAAGTGTCGACCGAAAACGCGGTGAAGCAAAACGGCTTCTGC
>CAKRPM010000031.1 GCA_934378025.1 uncultured Eubacteriales bacterium
CCTGTGCACTGACCTGACCGCCGAATTGCGGACAAACCGTTTTTTCCAGCATATATCCCATGACCGAGGCGCTCAGCCCCGTAGAATAGGAATTTACCAAGAAAAACAGCGGGTTTTCCGAGAGAACCCCCATGCAAAGCTCGATTAAATCATAAAGCTTTTCTTCCAGCTTCCATACCTCGCCGCCCGGCCCCCTGCCGTAGGAAGGCGGATCCATCACAATCCCGTCATAGCGATTGCCGCGGCGAATTTCCCGCTGCACAAATTTTACGCAGTCGTCTACAATATAGCGAATGGGATGCTCCGTTAGCGCGCACAGATGCGCATTTTCCTTCGCCCATGCCACCATTCCCTTTGCCGCGTCCACATGCACCACCGAAGCCCCCGCTTTGGCGCACGCCATGGTGGCGCCGCCGGTATAGGCGAACAAATTGAGCACCCGCACGGGACGTTCCGCCGCCCGAATTTTCGACATCATAAAATCCCAGTTCACGGCTTGCTCGGGGAAAAGTCCGGTATGCTTAAAATTCATGGGCTTCACCCGAAAGCGAAGTTCTTTGTAATCCACGCACCAGCTTTCCGGCAGCTTCTTCACGTCCCAGTGACCGCCGCCGCTGTGCGAACGGATGTAGTGCGCCGCCGCATTTTTCCAGGCGGGGTGCGCATGAGGGGTTTTCCAAATGGCTTGCGGATCGGGCCGAATTAAAATATGCCCTTTCCAATCCTCCAGCTTTTCGCCGTCGGTGGCGTCCAACAATTTATAATCTTTCCAGTCGGTTGCGACCCACATAGTTTGCTCCTTTTTTAAAATGTCATTTGTCCTTTGGGCGGCAATCCCAAATGCTCGTAGGCAGCCGGCGTTGCCATTCTGCCCCGCGGCGTACGGGAAAGAAACCCGAGCTGCAGCAGATACGGTTCATACACATCTTCCAGCGTGACCGCCTCTTCACCGATGGTGGCGGCAAGCGTTTCCAAACCGACCGGGCCGCCGCCGAAATGATTGATAATGGATCTGAGCATCAGACGATCGATGTTGTCCAATCCCAGCTCGTCAATTTCCAGCGCCCGAAGCGCCATGTCGGCAATTTCGGCGGTGATAACGCCCTCGCCCTTGACCTGTGCGAAATCACGAACCCGCTTGAGCATACGGTTAACAATTCTCGGCGTTCCGCGGGAACGCTTTGCAATCTCAATCGCGCCGCGCGGCTCGATGGGAATGTTCAAAATCCGCGCGCTTCGATCGGCGATTTCCGCCAGTTCATCCACCGTATACAATTCCAGCCGCAGCATTACGCCGAAACGATCGCGCAGCGGCGAAGAAATCTGCCCGGCGCGCGTGGTGGCGCCGATCAGCGTAAAATGCGGCAAATCCAAACGAATACTGCGCGCCGAGGGACCCTTGCCGATGATAATATCTACGGCATAGTCCTCCATCGCGGGATACAAAATCTCCTCCACCGTTCGGCTGAGCCGATGAATTTCGTCGATAAACAAAACATCCCCCGGCTGCAAAGACGTGATAATCGCCGCCAAATCCCCCGGCTTTTCAATGGCCGGACCGCTGGTCACACGAATATTAACATTCATTTCTTTGGCAATGATCCCCGCCAAGGTGGTTTTGCCCAGCCCCGGCGGCCCATATAAAAGGCAGTGATCCAAGCTCTCGCTTCTGCCGCGGGCAGCGTCGATAAACACGCTCAAATTTTCCTTGACCTTCGACTGCCCGATATAGTCAACCAAATACAGCGGACGCAGCGTTTCCTCCGTGTCCTTGTCCATGGCGGTTAAATCGGCAGATACCACCCGTTGTTCCTCTTCATGAAATCCGGATTCAATCACTGTGCTCACCCCATTAACGTGCTCAGCGCCGTTTTAATGGCCTGCTCAACACTCATTGTTGTCAAATCCAGCGCGCCGACGGCACGCTTTGCCTCATGCTGCGTATAACCCAATACCATCAGTGCCCCGATGATTTCGGCGCTCTTTTCGCCCATACCCATTTGTACCGGCTGCGCCTCCTTGCCCTCCAGCAAATCGCCCTGCTGCTTTTGCAGTTTGTCTTTCAGCTCCAGCACCACGCGCTGCGCCACCTTCGGGCCGACGCCGTTGGCCTTGGTAATGCGCGCATGATCGCCCGAAATGACGCTTACGGCAAAATCCGTCGGAGAGAGCTCGCTTAAAATCGACAGCGCCACCTTCGGGCCGACGCCGCTGACGCCGATCAACAGTTGAAAACAATCCCGCTCCTTTTGATCCGCAAAGCCATACAGTTCCACGCTGTCCTCGCGCACATTCATGTGCGTATACAGTCGGGTTTTCTGCCCGATCTCCGGCAATGCGGAAAGGCAGGTATTGGTAATATGCACCTTATATCCGACGCCTGCACATTCAATGACCGCCATGGAAAGATCTTTTTCCAAAAGTGTGCCGTTGAGTGAGTAAATCATAACAGTTTTCCTTCCTTTCCGCCGCGCCCTGCGGCACAAACGGCCCGCGGGAGAAGCGATCGTAAAACATCCGGTTTTCAAAAGACGCGCATAAGCGGCTATCCGAAAACGGCGGTAAAATCTTTTTGGTATAAAAATCCGTCTTTTAAATTTGCGCCTCTAAAAGCGAGTTGGTACTGTGCGCCAGGCAAACCGCCAGCGCCAAGGCATCGGCCGCGTCATCCGGCCGCGGCAGCTTTTTCAGCCCCAGCATGGTTTGCGTCATCAGCATCACCTGCTTTTTTTCCGCCCTGCCGTATCCGACCACCGCCTGCTTGACCTGAAGCGGCGTATATTCTTTATACGGTACGCCGGCACGGCGCGCCGCCAGCAAAATCACGCCGCGCGCATGCGCAACGGCAATGCCGGTCGTGATATTTGTGTTAAAAAACAACTCTTCCACGCTGATCACATCGGGATGATATCGCCCGATCAACTCGACCATTCCCTCGTAAATCATATTCAGCCGCTCATCAAACGGCGCGCCCGCCGGGGTGGTCACCGCACCGTAATCCAACGTTGCAAAACGATTGCCGCTGTGTTCAATTACGCCGTATCCCACCGTCGCATATCCCGGATCAATGCCCAGTATAATCATTCGTTTTGCTCCTTTCCCGCAAGGCTGTATAGAACCCCTATTTTAATTATTTCAGTATAACATAAATATATAATAAAATAAAGGGGTTTTTCGAATTTTCATAAAAAAAGCGTGATTTGACAAATGCACCGATTTTGCTATAATAAAATCAGCGTTCGCGAAAAATTCCCCGATTTTATTTGAAAAGTATTTTTACTTTACAGGAGGAATGATTATGGAAAACAACTACTACCATTTTCAACCCGATGCATCTTATACGCCGCCGCGGCCGAAACCGGTCGGCACGGGGCGGGACAGTATTTTTGCCGCACTTTTTCTTTTCGGCTGCATCATCGCGGTGGATTTCGGTCTGTTCGGCGGCTTTCATCTCGGTCACACCGTCGCCGCGCTGTTTTTGACTGCGATATATTTTTTCTATGGTAAAGGGAAACACTTTACAGTGTATTCGGTGACCTGTTTGCTGCTGGCGGCGCTGGACAGCGTTGTTTTCGCCGTTTATCCGGACAGCGGGCTGCACTTTTTTCTGTATGTTCAATTTTTTATTCTCTTGGCCGTTTCTTTCGGCGAGCTGTATGAAATCAACCGCTATTCGGTCGGCGGATTTCGCACGGTGGCCGACTGGGGGTATATTTTGTTTGTCTGTCCGTTTCGGTTTATCGTCGACACATTCGGCGCATTACTGCGCGGCTCCAAAACCGGCAAGAGCAAAAGCGGCGTTTTTTTGGGACTGCTGTGCGCCGTTCCGGTACTGGCCGTCATATTGCCGCTGTTAATTCGGGCGGACGCCGCGTTTCAGAATTTTTTCGCCTTTTTATCGATCAAAAGCCTGCCGCGGTTGATCGGTGCCATTTTACTGGGACTGATCCTATTTCTGTTTTTATTCTCCCATGCGTTCGGTGTAACGCATTATAAAGGGCTCGTCCAAAAAAGCGTCCCCGTCATTTCAAACGGGAAAGTGCCCACAGCCGGGCTTGTCGCCTTTACCGGAGCCATTTCGTTTTTCTATCTTTTATATCTGTTTTCACAGCTGAGTTACTTTTTTGACGCCTTTGCGGGGCAAACGCCGACGGCCTTTCTCCCCGCCGAATACGCCCGCCGCGGCTTTTTTGAAATGTTCATCATCTGCGTGATCAACTTGATTTTGCTGTCGGCCTGTATTTTGCTGTCCAAGCGCGAGTCGGGCAAAATTCCCCGCCCGCTGATCGGCACGGGGGCGTTTATCATTTTCTTTTCGTTGGTGCTGATCGCCACCGCACTGTCCAAAATGGTCTTGTACATCCGCCGTTTCGGAATGACGCACCGCCGCATTGAAACCACGGTTTTCATGGTGATGCTGGCGCTTGTTATGATGGCGCTGCTCATTCGCCTTTTCTGTCGGAAATTTCCATACGTCAAAATGGCGGTGTTGTGCGCCGCAATGGTATTGACAGCCGCCGGCTTTGCCGATCCGGATACCGTGATCGCCCGATATAATGTCAATGCTTATCAAAGCGGCAAGCTGTCCACACTGGATTTTAAACAGCTCAAGCAGTTGGGAGAGGGCGCCACGCCGTACATCATTCAACTGATGGACGACAAGGATTCGTTTATTGCCGGCATGGCAAAGTATGAGCTGAAAAACCGTTACGGCGATTTTGCGGAGGGAAAAGAGGACTTTCGCAGTTTTACCTTTACCAATCACCGCAACCGCGCACTGCTGAACGAGCGAAAGGATGAATTTATCTCGTGGCACGATCTGTCTGTGATCGAAGAAATGCAGCGGCAGGGCATCTTGGCTGAATAAAAAAGCACTTCTCTCAAAACAAAAACAAATCCCGTCGGGGGTAGCCCCGACGGGATTCTTTTATTTAAATTTTTAAAATACGGAGCGGGCTTTTTGTTCGCCCATTTTATTTGAAATTGATCACGGGTGTAAAATTTGCTGCACCGCTCCTAAAATGCCGAGCATTGCGCTTTCAAAGGTTAAACCGCCCTGCATAAACGCCACATACGGAGGACGCATCGGCCCATCCGCTGAAAGCTCGATGGAGGCGCCGCTGACAAATGTCCCCGCCGCCATGATGACCGGATCGCTGTACCCCGGCATTTCCCACGGCACAGGGGTCACAAAGCTGTCAATCGGTGCACCGGCCTGAATTCCTTTACAAAATGCCTCCAAATTTTCCGCATTTTCAAAGGTAATCGTCTGAATAATATCCGCCCGTTCATCATCGCAAAACGGACGAACCAGATACCCCATCAGCTCGAAAACCGCCGCGGCGAAGATTGCCGTTTTTTGCGCCTGCAACACAATGTGCGGTGCCAAAAACAGACCCTGATAAAAGTCGCGCAGCGTATCAAGTGTTGCGCCGCTTTCCCGCCCGACGCCGGGCATGGTCAACCGATGGGCGCACTTTTCCACCGCCCATTTTTTACCGGCAAAATATCCGCCGATTTTGGCAAGACCGCCGCCGGGATTTTTAATCAACGAGCCAACGATCAGGTCGGCACCGTAATAGGTCGGTTCATGCCGCTCGGTAAACTCGCCGTAGCAATTGTCCACCATCACGCATACATCGGCGCGCCGCTCTTTTACAAAGCGGCAGATTTCACCGATCTGCTCGCTTGTCAACGTCACGCGTTCCTGATACCCTTTGGATTTTTGAATAAATACCACGCGAACCGTCGGATCGGCAAGATACTCCTCGATTTTTTCAAAATCCACCGTTCCGTCCTCGGCAAAATCAACGGATTGAAACGCCACGCCGAATTCTTTAAGCGAGCCGTCCCCTTCGTTAATGCCGATGACCTCGTCCAACGTATCATACGGCTTTCCGGTGACGGAAAGCAGCGTGTCCCCGGGTCGCAACAATCCGAACAGCGCAATGGTCAGCGCATGCGTACCCGAAATAATATGCGGACGGACAATGGCGTCCTCCGCCTCTAAGGCTTTCGCCAGGACGCGATCCAGCGTATCTCTGCCCGCGTCGTCATAGCCGTATCCCGTGCTGCCCTGCAAGTGAGAGGCCTGCACCCGTTCGCTCTGAAACGCCCACAGTACTCTTTCGCTTGTTTCAAAAGCCACCTCTTGCGCGGCGGCAAAGCCTTCTTTGCAGCGTTCCAACGCCTTATCGCGCAGCGCCAGTACATCCTCGTCAAATGAAAAATATGCCATATTACGCTCCCAATACCCGCAGGAAATCCGCGGCATTTTTCGCAGCGTCACCGTTATATACGGCGCTGCCCGCAACAATGACGTTAATTCCCGCCATCAGGCATTGCCGCACATTTCTCAGATTAACGCCGCCGTCCACCTCAACATCAAAATCAAGGTTTTCCTTTTGTTTAAAATCCTTTAAAAACCGCGCCTTTTCCAGCTGATCTTCCATAAAAGACTGCCCGCCGAATCCCGGCTCCACCGTCATAATCAATACCATATCCACTTTTTTAAGGTAGGGCACGATCTTTTCAATCGCCGTGCCCGGACGCAGCGTAATGCCGACTTTTTTGCCTGCGGCATGGACCTTTTCGATGATTTCCGTCGGTTTTTCCGTGCTTTCGATATGAAAGGTGATCATATCGCTGCCCGCCTTGATAAAATCATCGATAAACCGTTCGGGCCGATCGATCATCAAATGAACGTCAAAAAACAGTTCGCTGGTTTTCCGCAAACTTTTAATGACAGGCGCCCCCAGGGTAATATTGGGCACAAACTGGCCGTCCATAACATCGATATGCAGCCACTGCGCACCGCCGTGCGCCACAAGATCTGCCGTTTCCGCCAAGTGTGCAAAGTCCCCCGACAGAATGGAGGGAGATAAAATATTCATGTTATTCACCCAAATCCTTCAGCAACAATTTGTTGATATAGCGCTTTCCGATCAGCGCGTCATAGCTGACCAAGCTGTGCTGCTCGATCATATCGCGCGCCTTTTGATCCAAGGCGTCCAACGTGGTGATTTCCCCGTTTTTATCAACGGTGATAAAACGATTGTATACCCGTACATTTTCGCGCAGATCGCTGATCAAATTCCAGTATCCGTTTTTCGGCGCGTTCATGTAATCCAGCAGCAGGGACGGCAGCATATAATCGGAATAATCGCCCACATCCTGCTTGTCGTTTTTAAAGTTGGAGAAAATCAAGAACGGCGTGCGGTACATATTGTACTTATCCTCATCCGTCCAGTCGCTGGACCAGCCGGTAGAAATATAGCCCGCATTGGCCAGCACCGAGTGCCGTGCGCCGAGCGTCGGCATGTGATCGCCGAAGAACAGCACCACCGTCGGTTTTTCCCGTTTCATAACATAGTCGTACAAATTCCCCAGTGCCTTGTCTGCGGCGGAAGCGCTCTTGATATAGCAATTGGCGATCGCCTCGTCCGTCTGCGACCATTTTTCGCTGGTGGCCACGGTCTCAAAATCGGTATACTTTTCTACGAAAGAGCCGTGGTTTTCCATAGAAATGACAAAGGTAAATTTGCTTTTATCGTCTTTGTCCAGCTGTTTTTCAACCTGATCGACCAAATAGGTGTCCAAGATATACTCTTTCACCGAATCGCCGCGCACCGCGCTCTCGCCGAGATCCTCTTCCCCGATAAAGGTATCAAATCCCATTCTTCCGTAGCAGGCGGCACGGGAATAAAAATCGCGTTTATAGCTGTGCATCGCCGTGGTTTGATACCCCAGCGTTTTAAAGTAATTGGGCAAGTCATTCACCAAATCCGTGCTTTTGGCAACATAGGTATTATACGGAATAATGCCCTCTTTCATATCAATCAGATTGATGCCCGTGAGCACCTCAAACTCCGAGCGAACCGTTCCGCCGCCGACGCCGCTGGCCTGCAGCATGTGACCGCTGAGCGCTTCTTTTTGAATTCGGTGCAAATTGGGCAGCGGATCTTTTGAAAATTCAACGTTGGGCAACGTCGTAACATCAAAAAAGCTCTCTCCCAGATAAACAATTACGTCCGGCTGTTCAAACGTCCCCTCGTTATCGGAGGCGTACTGCGAAATGATTTTTTGAATATTTTCCTCACTGTAGCCGGAGGGCGGTGCGGAATATCCCTCGATATTGATTAAAAAGCCGCCCATAAATCCGTGCGTACTGTACACGGTTTTTTGCACAAACTGACGGCTCATATCAATGTTTTCCGCCATAAACAAGGTATCCTTCACTTTGGGCAGCACAATGCTGACCGCAACCAGCCCAAGACAGCAAACGCCGCTGCCGATCCGAAGCCACGGATTTTTCGGGGTTTTTGCGCGGCCGAAAAACATCAGCAAAACCAGACCCGTTAAAATCAGCACGCCCATCACCAATTCCTTGGTAAACGGCATGGCGCCGCCGGCAAACCCCGTAATTTCGCCCATGTTTTTGGCAAAATAGAAGTCGGTCGGCAAAAACGGTTCGCCGTTAATGCCCATTTTGGTCAGATTGATATAGGCCATAATCATAACAATTACGCCCATCACCGTGCCGGTGATCCAAACGCGCCGCCAAATCATGGTCAGCGCCCAGAAAATCAGCGTCAAAATCGCCACCATGAAGAGCATCATATAGTGGTGATTGCGCAGCACAAATTTCACCGTATCGGCAAAGCTGCCGAAATTCAGCCATTCCTCGCAAAAATACAGCATGAACGGAAAAATCAATGCGCTGACCCATGATAAAACGCGCAGCATTTTCTCCTTGCCGACCACGCGCGCCGCCCACAGGCAACAGCCGGCCTCCGCCACCAACAGCGAAATAATGATTTTCAAGCTGTACCGCCCGCCCAAGGGGGTGATCAAATTGGTTTGCCGCTGCATCTCCAGACAAAAAACGATGGGCAGCAAAATCGCCGCCGCAACGATAATCCGTCTGAAATATTTGTTGTTTTCCAAAGCCAGTACTCTTTTCATCGTCATATAACAAATCCTTATCTTGATAATTCTTCGGCGTTAATGCCCGCTTTTTCAAAAGCGTCATGAAAACGCTCGTATAATTTTTGATTGTTTCTGGGATAGCCCGTCACATATACCTTGATGCCCTTTTTGCCCGAATTTTCATAAATCCATTGACCCGCGGTATAAACGGTTTGATCCATACCGCCCAAAAAGAACATGTGCTCTGTGGAAATGTTGCGCGTATCATTGGTCATCGGCACCGCGCTGACGCAATACCCGAACATTGTATATTCAAGCTGCACCGTGTACTTTTCACTTTGATCGGTGATCAGCACCGTCTGGGTTTTCAGGCTCAGCACGATCAGCAAAATCCCGCCGAACACCAAAAGTACATAAATATGCTTTTTGATCCAACCGAAAAAACTCTTTTGTTCCATACGTTCACCGTTTTAAACCAAAGCGTCCGCCGCGTATCCCTTGGCCTTCACCTTTTCAATCAAAGCGCTGCGCTTTTGAATGGGATCGCCCAGATACCCCTTTACACGAAAGGTAAACTGTTCCTGATCGCCGCGGTAATATACCCACCGCTGCACCACGGTATCCACCGACTTGTCGATGCTGCTGAACAGCAGCACTTTCTTTAAATCCTTGGCCGTGTCCATGCTGACCTCGTTCATCGGCACAACGTTTATACAGTAGCCGTAAACGGAGTAATCCATGCGCACATATTCATATACATAATCGCCGGCATAGCGGATTTCCACACTTTCCGCCCGAACAAAAAACGTGGATACGAACAGCACGCCGACCACAATGGAAACCACCGGATGGCGCCGACACCATGCCGCCGTTTTTTTCCCGAAGCGGCGAAAAAAGCTTTCCTTTTGAATTTCCTTATTCTGTTTCATCCTGCATCTCCTTAACAA
>CAKRPM010000032.1 GCA_934378025.1 uncultured Eubacteriales bacterium
AGTCCGGTACAATACCGAACTCATTCACTTGCAATTTAATATTTAATTTTGTCTAAACTTTGGGGTTCACTTCAGTTTGGTTTTGCGGGATTTTTTATGCTTTTTGCAAGGAATGAACTTTTTGTTTTAGAAGGCGGTAGCCTTCTTCCGGGTCGCTGATGTCGCGGACGGTTTGTTCCATCGGGCACGGCCCGGTGCCTGCGCGGTTGATGATTTGCGGGGTGGAAGCGCCGAATTGCACCGCAACGGCGTGCTCTTTTAAAAATTCAGCGGCGCTTTCGGAGAGCACCGCGGCATAGAGTGCACGGATGCCGGCTTTAACAAATAGCATGGCGGCTGCCTTGCCGACGACGAGATCCGCTGCCGAATAACCCGCCAAATTTTCACCTTTGCCAATCAGCGACAGCATCGGAGCAATTCCGTGCTGATCATCGGTGATGATATGCCCGTCTTTGCAAAGGGCAAGAGTATGCCCTTGCAGCGCCTGACGAGCCGATAAAAGATCATTCATTTTCGCTTGCTCCATGTAAAAGGCGACTCAGCAGCAGGATGATCAGCGGTACGATCATTGCCTGCAGCACCAGTCCGCCGTATCCGGCCGCTAACTGCTGTAAAACAACGGCGGGTTTCAAAGAACTGATGTTTTGAAAAATTACCGTCAACAGTAAAAAGGAAAGTCGGCCGCCCAGCTCCGCCGTAACAACGGCAGGGAAAGACCAAAGCGCATTTTGTGCGATTTTTTTTGAAAAAAGACCTGCGATTACGGCAAAAACGGCAAGCTCCGCCGTCATAAAGGGCAGACGTTCCATGGCGGGCATACCGGTGGCCAAATGACTGATGATCGGCGCCGCAATGCCGACGCATACGCCCCATTTTGTGCCCAAAAGGCAACCGCCGATCAATACAGGCAGATACATGGGTAACCATCTGACGCCGCCCGGCGCGCCCAGCGCCAAATGCACCAATTGCGGCAAGAACAGTGCCAGGATGACAAGTCCGCAGGAAATCATGGCTTTAACAGTCAGTTTGATGCGAAAAGAAACGTGTTTTTGTGTTAAAAGTTGATCGATCATGTGACAAAAATTCCTTTCGATTTTATTTTTCAAATTCATGCGCCACATCTTTTAACAGCGCACGAATCGGTAAATGTTGGGGACAACTGATTTCACATTTTCCGCAGCCGATACATTCCGACGCTTTTCCGCCGTTTTTGGTATGGACTTCGCCGTAATAATAATCAGCGTTCCAGTCATGATACATTTTTTTGGCATTCAGACAGGAGAAGAGATCGGGAATGGAAATCTTCTTCGGGCAGCCCGCCGTGCAATAACGACAGGCGGTACAGGGAATCAGATGCTCGTCGTGAATGGCCTTGCAGACTTTTTCAATGGCGTTTTTTTCCGCCTCATTCAGCGGCGTAAAATCCTTCATATAAGAAAGATTGTCTTCCATTTGTGCCATATTGCTCATGCCGGAGAGTACCATAAATACATTTTCAAATCCGGCAGCAAACCGTATGGCATAGCTCGCAGCGCTTCCGCCGTGCAGATCGGATAGGATGGTCTGCGCTTTTTGCGGCAAATTCACCAGCGTTCCGCCTTTGACCGGTTCCATGACAATGACGGGTTTGTGATACTTTTGACAGACCTCATAACATAAGCGGGATTGAACGGCTGCGTCCTCATAATCGATATAGTTAAGCTGAATTTGTACAAATTCCACTTGGGGATACTGACGCAAAATATCCTCCAGTACCTCGGCGGTGTCATGAAAGGATAATCCGAAATGCTTGATTTTCCCCTCGGCTTTCCACTCGATCGCCTGTTCGTAGGCACGGCATTTTTTAAATTTTTCAAAAAGTCCCTTGGTTTGCGCGTGCATAAGGTAAAAGTCAAAGTAGTCCACATTGCAAATTTTCAACTGACTTTCAAAAAACGGGCGAACCTCCGCCTCTGTATTGAAAAAGGAGCCGGTCAATTTATTGGTTAGAATAAACCGATCTCTCGGATAGCGATTGACCAGGCAGTCGCGCAGCGCCGTTTCGCTTTTGCCGTCCAGATAGCCGTGCGCCGTGTCAAAATAATTAAAACCCTGCGCTAAAAACAGATCCACCATGCGGCAAAGTTCGTCATAGTCCACCTCGCCGTTTTTCATCGGCAGACGCATGCAGCCGAAGCCGAAATTCTTTTTGACCTCATGAAAGAAATCCATAATTTTCTCCTTTCATATTTTTTAAAATATTGACAAAACAAAAAGGGATTGATATAATCACCCTATAAGTTTGATTATATTGTACAACTTAAAGCACGCTTTAAGTCAAGCACTAATTTTATTTTTTAAGGAAAAGAAAAGTATGTTGTATACTGTAGGTGAAATGGCCAAAAAAATCGGCGTTGCTCCGTCGACGCTTCGTTATTATGATAAGGAAGGTTTGCTGCCGTTTGTTCAGCGTTCCGAAAGCGGCATCCGTATGTTCAAAGAGGATGATATGGAGTGGCTGTCGCTAATCGAGTGCCTGAAAAAAACGGGCATGCCGATTAAGGAAATCAAAAAATTCGTGGATTGGGTCATGCAGGGGGATGACACCATTGCACAGCGGCTGGCCCTGATCGATCAGCAGCGCAAGACGGTTTTGCAGCAAATGGATCAACTGAAAGAAACGCTGGTAATGCTGGATTATAAACACTGGTATTATCAAACCGCGGCAGAAGCAGGCACCTGCGACATCCATAAAACGCTTTCCGATTCGGAAATTCCCGCTTCGGTACGGGCGTTGCGGGCGCGTATGAAAAGAAATCGCGCACAAACGCGCGGATAAAAAACGGTGACGAATATGGTACTGAAAACGGTATATTATGTGGAGATCAATGTGTTGTGTGCCGCATTGCTCAGTATATATTTTATCAATTTAAAAAGGCATGCATTTGTCAGAAAGAATTTTCATGAATTGCCGTTGCTGATTATGGCAACGATTGTTTTGTGTATATCCGATATGATTTCGGGCGTATTTAGCGGGAAAACGTATCCGGGCGTTCATACTTTGCTGATCATCAGCAATTCGGTGTATTTTTTATCTACGGCGTCGGTGGTACTAATTTGGCTGCTTTATGTCGAAAAACGACTGGGAAGAAACGAAAATAAAAGCCGCTTTTTAAAATTTTTGACGTTCCTTCCGTTTGCGGTATTGTTGGTAGCCTTGGTGGTAAACCGGTTTAATGGATTTATTTTTACAATCAATGATCAGAATTCGTATGCCCGTAACACAGGGATATTGCTCCATTGGATTGTGACGTGGTTTTATCTTTTGTATGCGACATTTTTGGCGTCGGCCGCCGTTATCAGAGAGCCGCAGCGATATAAACGGCAAATGAATTATTCATTGATTGCTTTTATGATCATGCCGTTGGTGGCCGCGATTCTCCAAATGTTTTTTTACGGAGTTTCCTGTACGCAGGCCGGCATTACGTTTTCCATTGTTTTGTTGTGCGTTTCGCTTCGAAACAACACCATGCTGTTGGACGCTTTGACGGGGTGCAACAATCGTTATGCTTTGGAAAAATTCTTAAACTTAATGTTTTCCTCCTCCAGAGACAAAGAGATTACGCTGTTTATGTTGGACATCAATCGTTTTAAGATCATCAATGATACCTACGGTCATTTGATCGGCGACGAACTGCTCAAGAAAACGGCCAAAGCCCTGAAAATCATGTGCGATCATTTACGGGGGAAGAGCTTTCTTTGCCGTTACGGTGGCGACGAATTTGTTTTGATTTTGCGCAACAGTCCCGATGATATTGAAACGGTAAAGGAGAATATTCACCGTCAAATCGGACAAATCGAATTGCCCGGACTTTCGGAAAAAATCTCCGTCGGTATCGGAACGGCGTCGGGGCTTTGCACCGACCGTGAAGAATTTGACAGATTGGTGCTGGAAGCAGATCAAAATATGTACACAGATAAAATGAAATCAAAATAAAACTCGGCGCGCGGCGCCGAGTTTTATTTTTGAGCATGATGCTTTTGAGTAATCAAGGCTTTGCAGGTGCCGAATCTGCAGAACAGGCGATCGTAAATCGGCACGTTTTTGGCACGTACAAGCGGGATGTGATCCAGGTATTGTTTAATCGGTTCACTCTGACGAAAGTCATGAATTTTATGCAAAACCGCCTGATACTTTTCTTTGTCATTGATTTCCCGCAAGGGAAAAATCTCCAGCATTTCGCGATAAGTGTAGTAGGCTTTTTCGTAAAGAAGAATATTGCTTTTGTCTTCAAAGAGCAGTAAAAGCTGTCTGAAAAAAGCAAGATATTGATCGGCTGTTTCCGGCGAGCGGGTATGCATGAGCGAGCTTTTTCTTTCCAGATAGCAGTATCCGATTTTATCGATTATTTTGATTCTTTGTGCGTTTTGCAGCACGCCGACGGTAAACAACTGGTCTTCCGCCATGGTCATTTCACGGCAAAACCGTGTGCCGCCGATCACATTTTTTCGAAAGATTTTTGCCCAGATTTCGGGACGGATGCTGTTTGTGAAATTTTCGGGGCGATCCCAGCAGAGGCAAGCACGCAAAAAGTCATTTTTGGCTCTTGGTTCGGATAAATCAAAAACTTTTATTGCATCGCTAGCGTTACAATCGGTTTTGATTTTACGTCCTTGTTCGTCTTGCCAAACGGTTTTGAAAAAAACGGCATCTGTCGTATCGTCAAAGCAGGCCATGGCATTTTCAAAGCAATCGGGGGTGACAAAATCATCCGAATCGACAAAACAAATAAATTCGCCCCCCGCATGGGCAAGCCCGCGGTTTCTGGCTTCGGAAACGCCGCTGTTGGCCCCGCGGATCAGCGTGATTTTTTCATTTTCGGAATAATCGTTCAGCAGGCGGACGGTTGCCGGTGCATCCGATCCGTCGTCGATCAGTAAAATTTCAAAGCCTTGGTAACGCTGCGCCAGCAAAGCGTCCAGGCACCTTTTTAAATATGCGGGTTCGGTATTGTAAACCGGTACGATGACAGAGATCATATTTTTCCTCCGTTTCTTTCACCGCGCAGGCTTTTTAAGGTGCGGGACGGATAAAAACAAAAACCGAGCAGCGGTACCTTTTCGGTGATTTTCGCCGCCAGAACGGGCAGCGCCAACCCGATCACCGTTCCTGCCGCAACATGAATCCAGTAGTCGGTAATGCCGAGTTTTATCAAAAAAATCCGCGTTGCTGCGGTAAAAAAAGTGTGCAGCAGATAAATCGGAAAAGAGTATTTGCAGACCCATAAAAGAAATCGGGCAATGATTTTGCTTCGAACAGCAAAGTCAATAAAGCAGATGGAAGCGAAGATGCCCAAAAGCGTGGCAAAGTCATCCACCAGGAGTATCTGACAGTAGTTTTTCAGCAGTAAAAAGGTGACCAGCGCAACATGAAAAGGCAAGATGCCGAAACGTACCCACGTCGGCACTTTTTGAATTCGGAGGGAGTGAATGGATGTGCCGATGCCGAAAGCGAGAACGCAGTTCATCGATGAATCCAAAATGCCCAGATCCACACCGAAATATTTGCAGATGAGAAAAATTGTAAACAGTCCCGCCGTAATCATATAATTTTTCAAAAAGCGGGACAACAGTGCCCAAAGTACAAACAGCCAAAACAGCGCAAACAAAAACCAATACTGCGCCACCGGACGGATGGGCAGATATAAAAGATCGCGCAGACTTCCGGCGTTGTTAACACCGGGGGTGAGTGCATTTACACAAATGTAGACAACGGAAAAGAGAAGATACGGGATCCCCAAATTCAAAAATTTCTTGGCAATAAAGCGGGTGCGGCTTCCGCCGGCAGCGGCACCGCCCGTAATACTGTAGACATAGCCGGAAAGGAACATAAATAAATCAATATGAAACGTCCAAATAAACTCTTCCGTAATCCGTGCAAAGGCAGGGGTTGTTAAGTTTTCAGCGGTTCTGATACCGATCAGCACATGCCCGAACAATACCAAAAGACAGGCATATCCTTTTAACTGATCCGCCAGTACATCCCGTTTCATAGCGCGCCCTCCCGCAAACAATAGTATTTATATGCTATCATACTTTTTCGTTTTCGTCTATCTTTTTATCAAAAAGAGTCGTTTTATGTAAAAAATGCTTGACATGAAAACGCCTTTACGATATTATATATAATATATATAGGTAAACTTATTGAAAAATAAGGACACAAAGTCATTGTGCCTACGGTACTTTTACTACGGTTGACAGACTGCAATTTGCACAGATGCGGTAAGCATTTGTGTTTATTGCAGTTTTTTTATTGGAGAAATTATGAAGACAAAGCATTATTGCGGCCTGGATACGGTAAAATTGATCTGCGCGGTTTTGATTGTGTTTATCCACATTCCGCCCTTTGAATCGGTCAGTCATTCGCTGAACGCTTTGACGGTGAATTATATCTGTCGGATCGGGGTGCCGTTTTTCTTTATCACCTCCGGCTTTCTTTTGTTTAAAAAAAGCGATGGCAAGCTGCCGCCCCGCAGCGCGGTTGTAAAATATATCAAAAGAATTTTAAAGATTTATATCATTTGGTCGGCGATTTATTTTCCCTTTACGATTTTGCAGATGCTCCGATCGGAAAGTGCCGTTCGGGTGTTTTTAAACTGGCTGAAAAACATGATCTTTTCCGCAGGCTACGGTGTGCTGTGGTATTTGCCTGCAACGGTGGCGGCGGTGATGGTGGTTTGCCTGTTGTTAAAGCGCGGCATGAACATTAACGGCGTCATCGCGGTTTGTATGGGGCTGTACATCATCGGACTGCTCGGCCAAAGCTATTACGGGCTGATTCGTCCCTTTGTGAGCGACGCGCCGTTTTGGACGGCGATCAAGACTTTATATCATTTGATCGGTACCACGCGCAACGGCGTTTTCGAGGGAGCGCTGTTTGTGGCCATGGGTGCCAAAGTCGCGGGGGAGAAGTCAATGCCCAAACGCAGTACATCGCTGCTCGGTCTGTTGGTTTCCATGGGGCTTTTGCTGGGGGAAGTATTGTTGGTTTCTCAAAAGGGATGGCGCCTGGGGTACGATATGTATTTGTTTTTGGTACCGTGCGCGTATTTTTTGCTCAAGGTTGCGCTGTGTCTGCCCGATATGAACGGACGGATCTGCAAGCTGGCGCGTAATTACAGTTCGCTGATTTATTTTTCCCACATGTTGGCGGCGGAATTTTTATGGATGCTGCCGCTTTCGACGCCGCTTGCCTCACCGGCGGCATTTGCCGTTGTTTTGGCGGCAACGCTGCTTTTGGATAGTGCGATTTTGTTTCTTTCTCATCGGCGGTGCGGTCACATTTTCAAAAATCTTTACTGAGGGGTGAATCCTTTTGAGCGCAAATTCCAGAAAAATTAAACTGAATTTACTGTCGGTTGTGCTCTGTCAGATCATCACCATCGGGATCGGATTTTTGCTGCCGCGGCTGTATATTGAAAATTTCGGTTCAGCGGTCAACGGCGTGCTTTCGACGATTAAGCAGATTTTCACCTATTTGTGTTTGCTGGAGGCCGGTATCGGGCTTGCAACCTATCAGGCGTTGTTAAAGCCGGTTGCCCAAAAAAATCATGAAGATATCAATCAAATTTTGGCCGCCACCAAGCATTACTATATCCGAACCGGTATCATTTACGGCGCCGCGGTTGTCCTGATCGCTTTGTTTTACGCCTTTGTTTTTCAAACGGGGCTGCCGCCGTATGTGATCATTGCGTTGGTACTGCTCAACGGTATTCCGTCGTTGATTACGTTTTTTATTCAGGGAAAGTATCAAATTCTTTTGGAAACAGACGGGCGGCAGTATGTCATCACCAATTCCCAGATCGTTTTGCAGATGATAAGCGGCGTCGGAAAAATCGCCGTTTTGCTGCTGACGGACAGCTTGGTGCTGATGCAAACCACCTATTGTCTGCTGGCGGTATTGCAGCTGCTTTATATTACGTTTTACGCCAAGCGCCGTTATCGGTGGCTGGATTTTTCCGTAAAGCCGAATGTGCAGGCCATTGCACAGAAAAACTCGGTACTGGTTCATCAGATTTCGTCGGTGGTTTTTAACAATACGGATATTTTGCTGCTTTCGTTTTTCTGTGACTTTACGGTGGTCAGCGTTTATTCGATTTACAATTTGTTTTTCGCCCAGGTCGAGCTGTTTATCAGCGGGCTGGTCAAAGGCTTTAATTTCGCACTCGGGCAGTGCTTTTCGGTTAACCGAAAAGATTTTATCAAAAAGTATGAGTTGTATGAAATGTGCTACATTGCCGCCAATTTCGCGGTATATACGCTCATGTGCCTGTTTTTGCTGCCGCTGATTCAAATTTATACCGGCGGCATTCGGGACGCGAATTATTTTAATCCGACGCTGCTGTTTCTGTTCGTGCTTTCCAAGCTGTTCTCCTGCGGTAAAATGCCGTCCAATCAAGTGATCGAATATGCCGGAAAGTTTTCCGAAACCGTATGGCATGCGGTGGCGGAAATGTTGATTAACATCGGCGTTTCCATTGTTTGTATCCTGAAATGGGGCATTTGCGGCGCTCTGGCCGGTACGGTGGCGGCGATCGTTTTCAGAGGTACGGTGATGATATTTTTCACCAATCGAAAAATTTTGCATCGAAGCGTTATGAAAACCTACGTATTGTGGCTGATCAACGGAACGGTGTTCGCTTTGATTTTCTTTTTTTACCGAACGACGCATTTCAGCGGCATGAACTTTTGGCCGTTGCTGTGGCACGGCGTTTTGACGGCGCTCTGGGTGGTGTTGCTGTATGCGGCCGCCAATTTGATCTGCCGCCCCAAGCAAGCCGGACAGCTTTGGTACGCACTGAAAGAGAGGATCCGTCATGAATAAACAGGCAAAAAAGGATTTATATCGCTATTACGGCGCGCGCGGCGAGGATCTTTTGCATCGGTTATTTCGACCGAGGGAGCTGAAATACCTCATTTGTTTACGTCGGGCGCAAAAAAGCAAAAACCCCTTGGTTCATCTTCGCCTGCGGCGGCTGTCCGCCAAAACGGGCATCCAAATACCGGCAAGGACGAATATCGGCGAGGGACTTTATATCGGTCATACCGGTCGGGTAATTATCAATCCGCAGGCGGTGATCGGGCGCAATGTCAATCTGGCTACCGGCGTGACCATCGGTCAGGAAAACCGTGGGGCACGCAAGGGATGCCCGACCATCGGCGATGAGGTATGGATCGGCACCAATGCGGTGATCGTCGGCAATATCCGCATCGGAAACGATGTTTTGATTGCCCCGCTGAGCTTTGTGAATTTCGATGTGCCGGATCACAGCATTGTGATCGGCAATCCCGCTAAAGTCATTGCCCGTCCGTATGCGACGGAACATTATATTGATCATAAGGTTTAAAAAAATGAGTATTCCGAAAAAAATTCACTATTGTTGGTTCGGCGGCGCACCGTTGCCGCGTTCTGTAAAGAAATGTATTGCTTCTTGGAAAAAGTTTTGCCCCGATTATGAGATTATTCGGTGGGACGAGCATAATTCCGATTTAAGTGAAAATCTGTATGCAAAGCAGGCGTATCAGGCAAAAAAATGGGCCTTTGTCAGCGATTATTACCGGTTGAAAGTCGTTTACGAACAGGGGGGCATTTATTTGGATACGGATGTTGAACTGCTCAAAAGTTTGGATGAACTGACCCAAAAGTATGACGGCTTTTTCGGCTATGAAACCGAGGACACCGTGGCAACGGGTCTGGGATTCGGGGCGGCGAAGGGCAATCGGTTTGTAAAGGCGATGCTGGAGGATTATGAGGGCATTTCGTTTTTTACCGAAGAGGGCGGCTATGATCTGACGCCCTGCCCGC
>CAKRPM010000033.1 GCA_934378025.1 uncultured Eubacteriales bacterium
CCCTTTAGGGGTGTGGCCTGTAAAATGCCCTTCTAGGGCTTATTCAAGCCTCCGGCTTTGCCGGAGGTTGTGACTATAGAATATTGAAGGACTTTCCCCTCAATCTATAAAATAATCGCTGATCATAGCCTCCCAGGGAATATCGGATTTCTCACATTTTGCCACTCTGTTATATATATGCTGCATCAGCGGATATTCCGGAAGCTTATCCGCCAAAAATTCACTGATTAAATGAATGATGGCAACCGATTCCAGTGTGACGCCTTTGAGAATTTCTTTCGCTTCCGTGAAATTTTTTCCGGAGCCCAAAAGAACGCCCAACCGTCGTGTTCGCCCTCCGAACACGGTAACATAAAGATCTCCCACACCGAACATAAGCGCATTGCTGCGCCCGCCGAGTAAAGCGATTATACGGTTCATTTCACGTGCCGCTTGATAAAACAGTCCGGCTTGCGCATTGTACTTTTCCGGTAATGCGGGAGAATTTTTTGTGTACATACCGATGGCAAGACTGACGGCCATTGCATAGGCATTTTTGAGCGCGACAGCCGTTTCAATGCCGTTGATATCGTCGGTGATGGATATGTGATAATAGCTTGTCGCAAACGCACCTCTGAGCGTTTCCAGTACCTTTTTATCCTTGCCGCAAAATGCAACCTCGGTATGAATTCTGTCTGCCAGTTCAAAACTGATGCAAGGCCCGCCGACCGCATTGAAATAAACATCGGGACGCAGCCGACTGAACCGAATCGGAAACGGCAAGAGAGTTCCGTCTTCTTTCTTATGCAGTCCCTTGGTGATGGACAATACCGTCTGTCCGCTTTTGAGACGGGGGAGAACATTTTTTTCAAACCACTCCGCGCCGAAGCTTGACACACCGCAGACCAGAATATCGCACTCCGGTATTTTTTCGGCGATTTCTTCATACTGCCGGAAAGTAATATCCCCCTCAAGAGAACGCTTGAGGGTTTTATGATATCCGGTCTTTTTTAATTCGTCGATAATTTCTGTATCCAGCGGTGTTCCTGCCAAAACCACCGTATGACCGTTATCCAGTGCCGGAATTGCCATGGCAGAGCCCATCATGCCCGATCCGATTATTACGATTTTCATAAAACGACCTCTCTTTCGGTTGATTTTCTGTTTTCAATATGGTAGCATATAAAAAATGAGAATGTCAATATTTGTTCGTTATGTTTATAATCGAACATTTTGACGAAAAGGAGGAGCGGCATTATGTTAAACGCAAGACAAGAAGAAATCATGAGATTGTTAAAAGAAAAACATCGCATTTCCGTAAAGGAACTTTCCCAAACGCTCTTTGTCAGCCAAATGACGATACGGCGCGATTTAAACGGTTTGGAAACGCTGGGCTATGTGGAGCGTTATAACGGCGGTGCGGTTTACAAAGACACGCAGGCGTATCTGCCGCTGGATTACCGTTTCAAATTATTCAGCAAGGAAAAGAAGCAGCTGGCGCAGCGCGCCGTAAAATATTTAAGCGACGATATGACGGTTTTTATTGACAGCTCTTCAACTTCCAGTTATATCGTGCCGTATCTTGCAAAATACAAATCCATCAAGATGATTACAAACTCGGTATACAGCATGCTTAAAGCGTCAGAGTACAATATTAAAACGGTGTTTGTCGGCGGGGAATATAAGCCGAGCGACATGTGCACAGTAGGATTTAAAACCATAGAATTTTTGCGGGATATAAATATTGATATCGGTTTTTTTTCAAGCTCGGGATTTTTGCCCGATAAGGGCATAATTACTGACTGGGATCAAGAGCAGACCGCCGTGCGACGGGCCGCCATTCACAGTACAAAGGTGAAAGTTTTTTTGTTTTCCAAAGGAAAAATCAATAAAAATCAATTATATACGGTATGCAGTAAAGATGAAATAGACGAGATTATTGTTTTATAATCATCTTCTGCGAAGGAAAAAACTGTTTTTTTACAACAAGCATCCGTCGGATGCTTGTTTTCTCTCGGAGAATGTGATACAATAGCAAAAGTTTAAGGGATAAGGAGAAAAGAAAATGCGCATTGTTATCAAAGTCGGAACGTCAACACTCGCACACCCGACGGGACTTTTAAATATTCAGCGGGTGGAGCGGCTGTGTACGGTGATCAGCGATCTGAAAAACGCCGGACATGAAATCATTTTGGTTTCCTCCGGTGCGATCGGTATGGGGGCCGGTAAGCTTTCTTTGAAAGAACGACCGACGGATATTCCCACAAAACAAGCCGCCGCCGCGGTGGGGCAGTGTGAATTGATGTATACGTATGATCGATTGTTTGCCATGCATAATCACACGGTGGCGCAAATCTTGCTGACCAACGAGGATATCAATTCCGCACACCGTAAGCAGAATTTTGAAAATACCATGTTTCGCCTTTTGGAATTGGGTGCATTGCCGATTATCAATGAAAACGACAGTGTAGCGACAGAGGAAATTGTCATCGGTGACAATGATACATTGGGCGCTGTGGTCGCCACGGTTGTATCGGCAGATCTTTATGTGATTCTTTCGGATATTGACGGCTTGTTTACGGCTGATCCGCGTAAGGATAAAAATGCCGTGCTGGTTCATAATGTCGATGAAATCACATCGGAAATCGAGGCGATGACTTCCGGCGCCGGCAGTCGGCTCGGCACCGGCGGCATGCAAACAAAATTGCACGCGGCGCATATTGCGACGGAAAACGGTGTGGAAATGGTAATTTCCAACGGGAAAAATCCCGACGTTTTGTATGAAATTGCGGCGGGTCATTCGGTGGGGACACGTTTTCGAGTAAAGGAAAAAATGCAATGAAAGATACAATAGAGATTTTAAAAGCGGCCAAAGCGGTAGCGCCGCAGATCGGTCTGCTTTCCGCAGCAGAAAAAAACGAGGCACTGATGTCTATGGCCGACGCACTGATGGAAGCGGAGGCGGAAATCCTTGCCGCCAATCGCGCCGATATCGCTGCGGCAAGCGATACAATCGGAGCGGTAATGGTGGATCGCTTATATTTGGATCATACACGCCTGTGCGCTATGGCGGAGGGAATCCGTGCCGTGGCGGCCTTGCCTGACCCGATCGGTCAAGTCCTTGAAACCAAAACATGCGAAAACGGGTTAACAATTCAAAAGGTCAGCGTTCCGATGGGCGTTATTGCCATGATTTATGAAAGCCGCCCGAACGTCACCTCCGATGCCGCCGCATTGAGTTTTAAAGCGGGGAGCGCTTGTGTGCTTCGCAGCGGCAAGGAGGCAATCGGCAGCGCGATGGCCATTGTTCATGCACTGAAAAAGGGCTTGGATCGTTGTTCGCTTCCTAAAGAGGCAATTGCCCTTGTCGAGAATACCGATCGGCAAAGCGCAACATTATTGATGAAAAGCCCGGAATATGTGGATCTTTTGATTCCCAGGGGCGGCGCCGGATTGATTCGCGCCTGCGTTGAAAATGCGACGGTACCCTGTATTCAGACGGGAACGGGTATTTGCCACATTTATGTGGATCGGGATGCGGATATTGAAATGGCGCTCAGTATTGTGGAGAACGCCAAAATGAGCCGTCCGTCGGTTTGCAATGCGGCGGAGGTTTGCTTGGTTCATCATGATATCGCTGCCGAATTTTTGCCGCGCCTTGCCGAGCGTTTGTGCAATCCCGAAAGAGAACATCCCGCAAAACTCATTGTGGATGCCGCTGCCGGTGAAATAATCAACGGCATATCGGCAAAATCCGGCGATTTTGATACGGAATTTTTGGACTATATACTGGCAGTCGCAGTAGTGAAAGACGTTCGTCAGGCGGTGGAGCATATCGCACGCCATTCCACGCATCACAGTGAGGCAATTATCACGCAAAATGCCGCAACCGCTCGGTATTTTTCAGCGGCGGTGGACAGCGCGGCGGTCTATATAAACGCTTCCACTCGTTTTACGGACGGCGGTGAGTTCGGTCTGGGCTGTGAAATCGGCATTTCAACACAAAAATTGCATGCTCGCGGTCCGATGGGACTGCGGGAAATCACTACATATAAATACATTGTTACCGGAAACGGACAGATACGTTAGGAGGGAGCATCGTTTGAAAACGTATGGATTTATCGGCGTCGGAAATATGGGCGGCGCCCTGGCGGAGGCAATTTGTGAAAGCACTGTTGATAAGCGCGTGCTGCTTTGCGATCATAACTGCCGAAAAGTGGACGCCTTGGCGTCGAAATTTAAAGTGCAAGCCGCCGATGCGCAGACAATTGCCCGCGAAAGCGATTATATCATTTTGGGGGTAAAGCCGCAGGGCTTGGCCGACACGGTACGGGAATTTTCTTCTGTCGCGGCCAATCGCCGTCAAAAACCGATCATCGTCAGTATGGCGGCGGGCGTTTCCATTCAAAAGCTGACCGACACGCTTGGCTTTGAGACACCGATTTTTCGAATAATGCCCAATATCCCCGTTTCAGTCGGGATGGGGGCTATCCTTTTCAGCGTTAATGACTTGGTTTCCGCGTCGGAACAAGATGAATTTCAAGAAATCATGCTGCATGCCGGCAGCCTGATCAAAATACCCGAAAAACTCATGGATGCGGCGGGTGCGCTGTCCGGTTGCGGACCGGCGTTTGTATACCTGTTTATTGAGGCACTGGCGGACGGAGCGGTGGAATGCGGCGTTGATCGCACAACGGCGCTGCAGCTGGCGGCGCAGACGGTGAAGGGCGCTGCCGAAACCGTTTTACAAGGGCAGCATCCCGCAGTGCTTAAAGATGCGGTCTGCAGCCCGGGAGGCACTACGATTGCCGGGGTGCACGCTTTGGAAAAAGGCGGTTTTCGTTCGTTGACAATGGATGCTGTCAAAGCCTCCTACGATAAAACAAGTACATTGTAAGGAGAAAAAACATGCGTGTATTACTTATGGAAATCAATCAGGAATCCAATTCATTTTGCCCCTGCCGTTCCACAATGGAAGATTACAAGCGGTGCAGTTGTTATGAGGGGGAGGAGATTTTCGGATTGCGCGGCAAGCGGCTTTGTCTCGGCGGTATGATGCAAGCACTGGACGAAGCGGGCGCCGAAATTATTCCGGGTTTCGCCATTCGCGCCAATGCCGGCGGTATTACCGAGCAGAGCGTTTTGGATACGTTTTGCGATAAACTGCGCGCCGCCATTGAACAAAACGGAAAGCTTGACGGTTGCTTTTTCTCTTTTCACGGCGCGCACCAATCGGAAAAGGAAGATGATCTGTGCGGTTATGTGCTTAAGCTTGCACGGCAGTTGTTGGGACGTGATGCAGTGATTGCCTGCTCGAATGATTTACATGCCAATATCACGCCGAAGATGACCGAAAATGCCGATATTATCACCGGCTATCAAACCTATCCGCATATTGATCATTTTGAAACCGGTTATCGTGCGGCAAAGCTTGCCATTCGAAAAATGCGCGGCGAAAAACTCTATATGGCATGGACATATTTTCCCATGATACAGCCCGCCAGTGGTTACACAACCAAGGACGGAAAGCTGCATACGGTCATGCAAAGCTTGTTTAATGAAGTGCACGAGGGGCACATTGAGGATTTCAGCGCCTTTCAAATGCAGCCTTGGCTGGATGTCAGTTGCGCCATGTCGACGGTTTTGACCATCGGAAAGGATGAGGCGCTTTGTAAAAAGATTTCCCAAAAAGGCGCAATGGATATGTGGGCCATCCGCCATGATATGGCGGCAAAGTCTTCGAACGTAGAAGAGGCCATTGCCGCTGCAGAGCATCATGAGGACGGGCGGCCGGTCATTATATCCGATTATTCGGATTCTCCGAATGCGGGTTCGGCCGGTGATAATTTCAGCATTGCGGCCGCACTTGCCGAAAAAGCGCCGCATCTTCGCGTTGCGGTGATTGTAAATGACGCACCGCTTGTCGATAAAGCGTTTGCAGCCGGTGTGGGTGCAACATTTTCCGGCACTGTCGGCGGCAGCAAGGCGCCGAATTTTTCCAAAAAGTATCCGATGAACTTTACGGTGGCCGCACTCAGCGACGGCAATTTTATTGTCGAGGGGCCGGCTTATCGAGGGGTTACGGAGCATATCGGAAAGACGGCGACGCTTCATGCCGGCAATTTGGACATTGTGGCCTGCTATGCCATGGCCATTACCGGCGATCCGCAGTTGTTTCGGCATTTCGGTGTGGAACCGACTTTTTATGATGTTGTCATTGTAAAGGCGTGTACATCATTTCGAGAGCCTTACGGGCGCTTTGCCGGCAAGATTCTCGCCATTGATACGCTTTGCTCGGCCTCCGATAAGTTGACCGATCTGCCCTTTAAAAAGCTATCCCGGCATTTTTATCCGTTTACCGATTGCGAACATCCTGAGGAACTGGATACCGTATACTGTAAATAACTTAAAAATCCGAATGCACATGCATTCGGATTTTTTTGAAGTTTATACATGCTGTTCGCGCAGAGTGGTCATGCGAATAACAATCGGAATATTTTCTTTCGACGTTTGTGCTTTTTTAGTTTCGTGCAATTGACTCACGGCGGGTTTCAGTCCGAGAAGATAGTCGGTGGATACATTATATAACCGCGCCAATTCGGTTAACACATCAAGGTCGGGATACACCCAATCCCTTTCGTATTTTGCAACGTTAATTCCGTTATCTTCCAAAACTTGCCGACGGGTGAGCCGTTGGCTGATTCTGGCAGCACGAAGCCGAAATCCCAGGGTGAGTTGAATGATTTGAGCATTTGAATTTCTTTCCATTTTGAGCATTCTCCTATATTCGATTTTTCATTTGTCTTTTTTTGTAAAAAGACGATGTAATTTTACCACATAAAATATAAAAAATCAATATATGCAAAGAAAAAACAGGCGGTATCGATACGAAAAAGCATAGTGCCGCCTGAACTTTGGAAACCTTGACACCCTTCGCTGCGGCGGATATAATATATACGTAAAGGACGGTGACGAAATGTACAATCCTCAACTTGATACTTTTCTGCGCGTTGCCGATGCGGGCAGCCCCGCAATGAAAAGTCCACTGAGGAGCGCACCTTTAACGGGCAGTGCTTCTTTTGGTATAAAGATTAAATTTTAAAGGAGAAAATATTATGAGAAAGAATTTCGGAGTAAAAACCTGGATGTATCCTTTGCCGGTACTGATCGTCGGCAGCTATGACGAAAATGGGAATCCCGATGCGATGAACGCCGCTTGGGGCGGAATTTACGAGGGGAATCAGGTCATTTTGTGTCTGAGTGCAGGCCACAAAACCACAAAGAATATTAAAGCGAGAGGCGCGTTTACCGTCAGCTTTGCCGACAAGGCACACACCGCCGCCTGCGACTATGTCGGTTTGGTTTCCGCCAATAATACGCCGAATAAATTTGAAAAAGCGGGATTTCATGCTGAAAAGAGCGAATTTGTGGACGCACCGATTATTGCCGAATTGCCGATGAGTCTTGAATGCAAACTCGTTAAAGTCGGCGAGGATGGGCATATTATCGGAGAAATCGTCAATGTCAGCGCGGATGAAAGTATTCTCGGTGAAAACGGCTTGCCCGACGCCGCAAAGTTGCAGGCAATCACCTTTGATCCGGTCAATAATGCCTATCTTGTACTCGGTGAAAAGGTCGGAAACGCCTTTTCGGACGGAAATTCATTGAAATAAAAGAGGGGTTCATGATAGAATTTGTAACCTTAAACAACGGAATCAAAATGCCCAAGGCTTAAGATCCGTTTGCCGAGGGGAACCACGGCATTATAAATTATAAAAACGCTACCGCAGGAGAGTATCCTTGCGATAGCGTTTTTTGGCTCGTATCAGCCCCTCACTTCTGAAAACAAAGCAAGGAGCTGATGCCTGCTTGGTGGAGATAAGGGGAATCGAACCCCTGTCCGAAAACCGATCAACAGAACTTTCTACGAGTGTAGTTTATCCTTTAAATTCCCGTTTCTTGCCGTTGATAAACAAACTGCAAAGGACGGTAGCTTCATGATACTGAATACGGGACAAAGCTTAACCGTATCAGTTTACCGCTGAAAATGACACCTGCACCGACTCGCGGTCCTTTCGGATTGGATGACGCGCTTAAATTAAGCAGCGTAAGCTAATTTATTATTGTTAGCGTTTAATTTTAAGTTGCACCGGTTAAAGAGATCGTGCGGCTCTACTCGCTTATCCTGCATCAGGATCCCCGTCGAGACCATTATATCCCCACGTATACAAATAGTATACGCTTCTTTTTAAGAAAAAGCAACCTCTTTTAAAAATGAAATAGCCGCGCCCATCCATTCCTGTACCCGAGGAATAATCAAATTTTCATTTTGCTCCCAGCTGACCTCATTGGCAAGTGAAAGACCGTGCTGGCCATGCGGGTAAATGCGCAACTCAAAGGGGATTTTTTCGGCGGATAGTGCCGAGGCCATCATCAGTGAATTTTCAACGGGCACAGAGGCGTCAGCGGCGGTGTGCCAGAGAAATGTCGGCGGAAAAGCAGCGGTAACATGTTTCTCAAGGGAAAAAGTGTCAATATCTTCTTGCGTGCAGTCATCTCCCATGAGGTGGCGAACGCTGCCGCGATGCGCTTTTTCACCGCCGGTGATAACCGGGTAGGAGAGAATCAGTGCGTTGGGGCGATTCTCGTCGTTTTGGACGCCCGCCTTGCTTTGGATATCGGCATTGTTCCAATATGCTCCCAGACTGCCCGCCAGATGACCGCCGGCCGAAAAACCGATGACGGCAATTTTGTTGGGATCGATTTGATAATTGTCCGCATTTTCACGAATGTGTTTCATCAAAGCGGATAGCTCAATCAGCGCACAGGGGAATTTTGCGGGAACAACCGAATAATGCAAAATAAAAGCCGAAAATCCGGCGGCAACAAATTGTGTGGCGATCGGTTCTGCTTCTCGATCGGATACAAAATGATATCCGCCGCCCGGGCAAACCACGATGCACGGATGTCGGTCGGCTGAGGTGTCGTTTTTTAAAACAAAGCTGTCAAAATAGGGGGCGGTTTTGCCGGGGGTGAGTCCATTGCCTTGATAGTCAATTACGATTTGCTCGCGTTTTTGTTCGATAATCATTGTCGATTCCTTTCTTTTAGCTGACGTTCGATCATTCGATCTGATTCTTTTTTGGAGATGCTGTCCCGCTTGTCGTATAACTTCTTTCCTTTGCACAAGCCGATTTCCAGCTTGGCTTTTGATCCTTTTAAATATAAAGAAAGCGGAATGAGCGTCAATCCGTCTTGTTTCACTTTGCCGAGAAGCGTCATGATTTCCCGATGATGCATCAAAAGCTTTTTGGGGCGTAGCGGATCCTTATTAAAGCCGGCGGCCTGTTCATAGGGGGAAATGTGCATCCCGAGTACAAAAAGCTCTCCGTCCACAATTTCACAATAGCTTTCTTTTAAATTGACGTTTCCTTGGCGTATTGATTTAATTTCCGTGCCGAAAAGTACAATGCCGGCTTCATATTTTTGAAGAACAAAATAATCAAAGGCGGCCTTTTTGTTTTTGGCAATTACTTTTATGGTGTCATTCATGGGCTTCCTCGCTTTCTACATATTAATAATAGTTTTATCCATTCGGATTGTCAAGGAAAATTTAAATTCAAAAAAAGACAAAAAAGTTGAAAAAAAGTGTTGACAAAAGAGGTATGATCTGGTATGATATATGAGCGCTCAAGAGAGCGGGGTTTGA
>CAKRPM010000034.1 GCA_934378025.1 uncultured Eubacteriales bacterium
GCGTTACGGTGCTGCCGTTATTGTTTTTGTTATTATCGTCGTCGGGTGTTTCGTTATTGCCGTTGTTATTATTGTTATTATCGTCCGACGGCGTTACGGTGCTGCCGTTGTTGTTATTATTGTTGTTATTGTCGTCCGCCGGAGTGACCAAAATTTTATCTCCCGGGACGGTAACGGTTTGGTTGTTCAAACTCTTCTGCAGCTTGATGATCTGACCGGTCGTTTTTGCGTCATTATAGGTACGACCGCTGCACGCCGTAAAAAGTAACAGCGCCATTGTCATCATCAAAATCGCCGCAACGGATCTGATTTTGTTTTTCATGCCGTATCGCTCCTTTTTGCAGTGTAAATCTACTTGCTCGTTTTTATTATATATGATATTTATGGAAAATGCAACTAATAAATTTCTTTTTTTACAAAAATATTTTTACATTATCACAAAGAAGTGCTCCGTTACACCTTTTTCAAAAGGAACTGATATCCGGTATAGGCGGCGCGCCGACCGACGGCCAGCGGAATTCCGATTTTTTCCAGTGCCGCACCGGAATAGCGCCCCGAAAGGCGGCTGCCCTCCACGGTATACAGCGCGTCCCGCTCCAAGCCCTTTACACGGGCGTAAAGCTGCACGTCATGCTGCGAGGGATCCATCAAAACCGCACCGACCAAAGCCGTGGAGCGATCCTTGGAGACATAGTTCCACACCGTCAGACCGTCCTTTTGATCGTACGGCCCCTGCACACGGTAATAATCCCCTGAAAAAATCAGCGACTGCAGGCTGCGATATTTTTCGCTTTGCGCCTTGCAAAAGGCCTTTTCCTCCTTGCTTAGGCGCGTGGTATCCAACTCGTAACCGAAGGTGCCGTTCATGGCCACGATGCTGCGCGTTTCAAAGCTGCAATCGCGGAACGTACGGATATTCGGTGAAACGGAAACATGCGCGCCCACGGCGCTGATGGGATAGAAAAACGAGGTGCCGTACTGAATAAACAGACGGTCGATCGCGTCGGTGTTGTCGCTGCACCAAATTTGCGGTTGATAGTACAGCATGGCCGCGTCAAAACGGCCGCCGCCGCCCGAACAGCCCTCAAAAAGGATATCGGGATGCTTCCACATAATTTCATCCATCACATGGTACAGACCCAACACGAAGCGGTGGAACACCTCCCCTTGACGGGTTTTATCCAGCGCTCTTGAATAAACGTCGGTCAACACACGGTTAAAGTCCCATTTGACATATTCAATATTCGCGCTGTCCAGCACATCGTTTACGGCTTTGATGATATATTCCTGAACGTCCACACGGGAGAAATCCAATACCAGCTGGTGGCGTCCGAGTGCCGGCGCTCTGCCCGGAATGGACAGTGCCCAGTCGGGATGCGCGCGGTACAGCGCGCTGTCCTCATTGATCATCTCCGGTTCAAACCACAGCCCGAATTTCAGCCCCAGCGCATTGATTTTTTGCACCAAATCGCCAAGTGTTCCGCCCAGCTTTTGCTCGTTGACCACCCAATCGCCCAGTCCGCTGCGATCGCTGTTGCGCGCACCGAACCAGCCGTCGTCCAACACAAACAGATCGACCCCCATTTCGGTGGCCTCTTTGGCAATGGCCAGCAGCTTTTCGCCGTCGAAATTCATGCGGGTTGCCTCCCAGTTATTGACCAGCACCGGCCGGGGGCAATGCATATATTTACTGCGGCAAAGATTTTCGCGATAGGCGTCATGGTAGTTATGACTCAGCCCCGTCAGACCGTCTGCGGAATAGCTCATAACCACCTCGGGCGCGGTAAACCGTTCCCCCGCCTCCAGCCGCCACTCAAACTGCTCGGGGTGAATTCCCATCACCACGCGGACGTCGTCATACGTGGTGCGCTCGGCGGAAAAGAGAAAGTTGCCGCTGTACATAAAGGAAAAGCCGTAGCAATCTCCGTGATCCTCCGTGGCGTTCCGATCGCACAAAATCAGCGAATTGTTTTCAAAGAGAGAGGTTTCGCCGCGATTGGAGCCATGGCTGATCACGCCGCGCACCAAATGCTCGCGCTCTACGGCCCGCTCGGTATTATGGTGTCCCCAAAAATGAAGGATGTCAAAATCGGCGGGCAAAAAATCCAAGGTGACCGACATAATGCGGCGCAGTGAAATCGTACCTGTGCCGCCGTTTTTCACCCGAACGGCACGGCAAATCATATCCTTTTCCTCAAAAACCGCATACAGCAAGATCACCTGCACGCCCGTATGCGCGTCCTCTATGGTAATTTCCAGGGAATCGGTATGCTCCCCGTCGATTGCGCGAAGACCGGGCAGGCCGGGCAGGACGTATTTTCCCGCATAAATTTTGTGTTCTTTATACTTGCCGTCAAAGGCGTACGATCCGTCGGCATTGACCAGCGCCATCGAGCCGATTCGGTAATCGCCGACGCCGGCGGTTGAAAACTCCTGCGGCAAATTCTCCGTCGAATAATCGCACGCGTCGTTTTCATGCGGCACATTGGAAAAGGAGCGCATGCGCGGCACAATGCCGAAAGACGCGTCCGCGTCCGCCAGGCGTTCGCCGTAATACGCATGCAGCAAATGGCCGAAAGAAGAAATTTTGATTTGATAGCTTGTATTTTTCGTTTGCAGAGAAAATATCCCGTTTTTGGCATCAAATGCGATTGACATGAAGTCCTCCTAATCCCGCAGCAAATCGCGCAGTTGTTCCACCGTTTTGTTCAGCTCGTCGCGCTTCATATCGGTATAGCCGATCATGTTGCGAAGCGGTGCGTTATGCGCGCCGTTTACGCGTGCCGGCGTCAATTCCTTGCCGGCGTAATGATGTTTAAGATACCGCTCAAACAGTACCTTTGCCGAATCATGCGTGCGCTCGTTATCCAGCAGCTCGCCCAGCGTTGTATTCAGCGTGATCTCCATCGGCATGGCGCGCTCGGCAATCAATTGAATTTCTTTTGAAAGCAAAACCGTGCGGCAATCTTTGCAAATTTGAATTTCGTAGCAGCCGCCGGCCGCATAAAAATCGCCGAGATCCGTATTAAACCATGAGAAAGCATAGCGATCCAGCGTAAAGCTGACGCGGCGGCTCTCCCCCGGTTGCAGTGCCACTTTACAAAACTCCTTGAGTTCTCTGTCCGGCCGAATTTGCACGTCGGTGTGATCGGCCACATACAGCTGCACCACCTCTTTGCCGAAAACGTTTCCGACATTTTTCACCGTCACGCTGACGGTAATTTGCTCGCTTTCCCGCATGCTCTCGCGGTCCACCGTCAAATCGGAATACGCAAAATCGGTATAAGAAAGGCCGTAGCCGAACGGGAACAGCACGTCCGTCTTGCGCTTGTTATAATAGCGATATCCGACGAAAATGCCTTCATTATAGTGCGTTTTGTTTTGCTTTCCGCCGAAATCGATAAAGCAGGGCGTATCCTCCAAACGTTTGGGGAAGCTTTCCGCCAAACGACCCGACGGGTTATTCTTGCCGTACAGCGTCGAAACAGCGGCCTGTGCCACCGCCTGACCGCCCAGGTAGCACTCCAGCACCCCTTTTACAGCGGGCAGCCAATTCATTTCAATGACGCTGCCGTTATGCAATACCACCACGACATTGGGGTTCACCTTTGCCACCTTTTCAATCAGTTCCACCTGGTTTTGCGGCATTCTGATATGTTTACGATCCATGCCCTCGGACTCAAAGCTCTCGGGCAGTCCCGCAAAGATCACGACTTTTTCGACCCCTGCCGCCAATTCCAGCGCCTCGCTTAGCAATGCGGGATCGGTTTGCTCGCTTTCAATGACATACCCCTGTGCATAGGGCAGCTGCGGCAAAAGCTCTCTCGCAGAGGGCACCTTGGTCGCATTGACGTGGGAAGAACCGCCGCCTTGATAGCGCGGTTTTTCGGCAAATGCACCGATCAGCGCCACACGATCATTTTCGGACAACGGCAAAATTTGATCGTCATTTTTCAAAAGAACCATGCAGTTTTCGGCGATTTCGACCGCTTTTTGATGTTCTGCTTCGGCGTCGAAGTCCACTTTGCGGCGGTTTTCGGCACAACGAAAGACGATTTTCAAAATATTGCGGACGCAACGATCCAGCGCCGCTTCCTCCAGCGTGCCGTTTTGTACCGCTTGAATAATGCTTTGCTCATTTTGTTCATCGGCATAGGGCATTTCCATATCCAGCCCCGCTTTAACGCCCGCCACACGATTGCTGACCGCTTTCCAGTCGCTCATCACATAGCCTTCAAAGCCCCACTGATCCCGCAACAGATCGGTTAAAAGCCAGCGGTTCTCGCAGGCATATACCCCGTTGATCCGATTGTAGGAAGCCATAACGGTCCAAGGCTGATTTTTCTTTACAATCTGCTCGAAGGCGTACAAATAAATTTCGCGCATGGTCCGCTCGTCCGCCTCACTGGAGCAGGACAGCCGACGGTATTCCTGATTGTTCATGGCAAAATGCTTTAAGCTGGTGCCGACGCCCGCCTCCTGACAACCGTCGATAAACGCACCGCCCATCTTGGCCGCCACCACGGGATCCTCCGAAAAATACTCGAAGTTTCTGCCGCACAGCGGGCTGCGCTTGATATTGATGCCGGGGCCCAGCAAAATGTCCACATCATAAGCGTGGCACTCCTCCCCCAGCGTCTGCCCCATGCGGTGCATCATTTCCGTATCAAAGGAACACGCTGTTGCGCAAGCCGTCGGAAAGCAAACGGCGGGACGGGTTTTGCCCATGCCCAGATTATCCAAATGCTCGTCAGCCTTGCGAATTCCGTGCGGGCCGTCGCTGACCCAAATGGAGGGAATCCCGAGTGCTTCAAAGGGAACACTTGTCCAATTATCCTTACCGGCGCAAAGCTTTGCCTTTTGCGCAAGCGTCATTTTTGAAAGTATTTTTTCAATATCCATTTATAACTTTTCCTTTCCGCCGCGGTCCTGCCGCAACAATACATTTTAATTTTATCATACCGAAAAATAGAAGTAAAGAAAAAAAGCGGCGAATCGTTAAAATTCGCCGCTTTTTTGAAAAGCAGAAATTATTTTACGCGCAATGCGCGGGTGGCGTTTAAGATCGCAATGACCGAAACGCCCACATCGCCGAAGCTGGCCAACCACATATCGGCCAAGCCGAAAACGGCGAAAATCATAATCAAAAATTTAACACTGAGTGCAAAGATGATATTTTCCTTTACAATTCGTTTGGTGCGCTTGGAGATCAGTACGGCGCGGCTGATTTTGGAAGGTTTGTCATCCATCAATACAACGTCTGCCGCCTCGATGGCCGCGTCGCTGCCCAACGCCCCCATGGCAATTCCGATATCCGCGCGGGAAAGCACCGGCGCGTCATTGATGCCGTCGCCGACAAACGCCAGTTTTTCACCGGGGGATTTTTCAGCCAGCAGCTTTTCCACCATGGCCACCTTATCCGCCGGCAAAAGCTCCGCATAGAAATCGGTGATGCCCAACCGAGAGGCAATATCCGCCGCCACGGCTTTACTGTCGCCGGTCAGCATGACGACCTTTGCGCCGTGCGCTTTCAGCGCCGAAATGGCCTCGGCCGCGTCCTCCTTGGGTTGGTCGGCAATGATGATATGTCCGGCATATACGCCGTCCACCGCCACATGCACCGCCGTACCGATCAAATGACAGTCATGCGCGTGGGCGCCTTCTTTGCTCATCAGTTTGCGGTTGCCGACGGCAATGCGTTTGCCGTCAATCGTGGCCACCACACCGTGCCCCGCAATTTCCTCCACGCCGGCCACACGGGCGGGATCGCCGTCCTTGCCGTAGGCCTGCTTCAGCGAAAGCGAAATGGGGTGATCGGAGTAATGTTCCGCCAGCGCCGCATATTCCAGCAGCTGCGCCTCCGGAATTTTTTCGGGATGGATGGCCGTCACCGTAAAGTTGCCTTTGGTGAGCGTTCCGGTTTTATCAAAGACCACAATATCCGTCTGCGAAAGCATTTCAAGATAATTGGCGCCTTTCACCAAAATACCGTTGCGGGAAGCACCGCCGATACCGCCGAAAAAGGTCAGCGGCACGCTGATCACCAGTGCGCAAGGGCAGCTGACGACCAAAAAGATCAACGCTCTGCCGATCCAAACGCTCCAATCGCCCGCAAAAATCGGCGTAACCAATCCCAAAACCAACGCGCAAATGACCACGATCGGCGTATAGTATTTTGCAAAACGGGTGATAAAGCTCTCCGTTTTGCCCTTGTTCATCGAACTGTTTTCCACCAAATCCAGGATCTTGGACACCGTGGACTCGCCGAACGGAGCGCTGACTTTGATCCGCAGCAGGCCGCCCATATTGACGCAGCCGCTGATCACACTGTCCCCCGCCGCCACGTTTCGCGGCAGGCTCTCACCGGTCAGCTTGGAGGTATCCAAGGCGGAAGAACCGTCGATCACCGTACCGTCCAGCGGCACTTTTTCGCCGGGTTTTACAACAATTTCATCCCCCACCTTCACCTGATCGGGGGAAACCTGCACCAGCTCGCCGTCTTTTTCGATATTGGCATAATCGGGGCGAATATCCATCAGCGCGGAAATGCTTTTACGGCTTTTGCCGACCGCCACTTTTTCAAACAAATCGCCCGTCTTATAAAAGAGCATAACAAACACGGCTTCGGGAAATTCGCCGAGCGCCAGAGAACCGATTGTGGCAATGGACATCAAAAATTTCTCATCAAAAAGCTGTCCGTTGCCGATATTGCGCACTGCGGCCCACAGCACATCCCAGCCAATGTAAAAATACGGCACCAAATACAGCAAAAGCTGCAGCCATACGGGCATTTCCACCAGGTGCGTCACCAGCACCACGATCAGAAAAATGCCGCCGGCAATTAAAATTTGATTTCTGATTTTTTTCTGCTTTTTGGTCATTTTATAACACGATCTCACAATCCGGCTCAATTTTTTTGCAAACTGCAACAGCCTCTTTTAAAACTTCGTCAAAACGATCATCCGTGGCCTCCAGCACCATTTTTTGTGCCAGGAAATTCACGCTGACGCTGTCCACGCCGTCAATCTTGCGAACGGCGTCCTCCATTTTGGCGGCGCAATGCGCGCAATCCAAATCCTCCAAAACAAATGTCTTTTTCATAGTGATCTTCCTTTCTTAAAAATTTATTCTTCCACATGATCCATGCCCTGTCCCAGAATGGTACGGACATGTTCATCGGCAAGCGAGTAAAAAATGGTTTTTCCGGAGCGACGGCTTTTCACAAGCTTTGACTGCTTGAGCACACGTAACTGATGGGATATGGCACTGGTGGTCATCCCGAGCACCTGCGCCAGGTCGCATACGCAAACCTCCGCTTCAAACAGTACAAATAAAATCTTAATTCTCGTACTGTCTCCGAACACCTTAAACAATTCCGCCAAATCGTACATCTGCTCCTCTTTCGGCAGCATTGCCTGAATTTTTTCAATGACATCCGTGTGCGCCGCATGGTAGACGGTGACGTCTTTCATCTCAATCACTCCTCACTTGAACGATTGTTCAAGTGTATTATAGTTCATGTATTCACATTTGTCAAGCTTTTTTGAAAAATTTATTGCTTTTTCGGGACAAAGCATATATAATGAGGGTACATTCCATCAGGAGGTGCGGCATGTATTCTCTATCCGGCTACGGGGTGTATTTTTCCCCGGAATTTAAACAAAAAAGCCCGTTGCGCATTGTATCGCAATATGAGATTGAGTTGATCTCGCACTCCAAGGCCGACGGTTTTGTTGACGGAGAAAAATTTCATTATGAAAAGGATCGCGTTTATTTATACGCCCCCGGTCAGCAGCGGCAATCCCTGGGGAATTTTCAAGCCTATTATCTGCACTTTTCCTGTTCGGATCCGGAGGTGCGGAAATACCTGGACAGTCTGCCCAATTTTTTGCCGCGCGGCAATACGCAGCCGATCTATCGCCTTTTTAATGATATCTTCAACGCCATGGCCTACAAACAGCCCGGATACAAATTGCTGGCCAGTGCCAAAATCACCGAAATGATTGCGTTTTTGTATGATCTGAATGCGCAAGCTGCCACGGCCGAGGGGAAATACAGCGCCTACACCACCGAAATTTACGACGCGGTGCATTACATGCAAACGCATTTAAGCGAGCACATTACGCTGGAGCATATTGCCTCCAAGGTGCACCTTTCGCCGAGCTTTTTCCATGTGACCTTCAAAAACATCGTCGGCATGACGCCGCACCGTTATTTATTGAACCTACGGCTCGGGACAGCCAAAAGTCTTTTGACCAACAGTAATTTGTCGCTGGCCGTTATTGCCGAACAGAGCGGCTTTGACTCGCAGGTGTATTTCAATTATATCATCAAAAAAGAATTGGGCGTTACCCCAAAGCAATATCGAGACGCCCATCGAAATAAACATTATTTATAAAAAGGAGAGCGTAAAAAATGTTACTGAGTGTGCAGACAGAGGGACTGATTTCTCAATTCGGGGTGCGTGAAGGCTACAAAATGATCGCCGACGCCGGTTTTCAGGCGGTGGACTGGAACATCGATCATGCCTGGAACAACCGCGGCGTATTGGAGCGTAAAAACGGGAAAGTCGTACGCTGCATCTTCGATCAACCGATGGAGGAAATCTTTGATTTTTACCGGGAAGAGTTGGACGCGATGAAAGAAAACGGACTGGTCATCGGCCAGGCGCACGCGCCCTTCCCCGCTTATAAAACCGACGATCCGGATTGGTTTGAATACGCCATTCACATCTACAAAAAGTGCATCGAATTTTGTGAAAAGGTCGGTTGCCCGCATTTGGTCATCCACGGCATTTCCCGCCGCAAGGCCGAGCCGCAGCTGACCCCCGCACTGATTGACGAGCTGAATGACCGACTGTATGAAAGCCTGCTGGAGGTTTTGAAGGGCAAAAAAATCGTTGTCTGCATGGAAAACCTCTTTTCGGGCAGAAGTCCCGACCGCAGAGTGGCCGGTCACTGCGCCGACGCGACCGAGGCGGCCGCCTATATTGACAAAATGAACGAAAAGGCCGGACGAAAAGCCTTTGCCCTTTGCCTGGACACCGGGCATCTGTTTTTACTGCACAAGGATTTTCGCGATTACACCCGCAAGCTCGGCGAGCGCATTGCCATTTTGCACGTGCATGACAACAGTGCGCAGGCGGACGATCATATCGCCCCCTATGCCGGTGCATTGCCCTGGGCGGAATTTTGCGAGGGGCTGCACAACGCAGGCTATCGCGGCAACATGAACTTTGAAACCTTTAACGCTTATGACACCGGCAAGGTTCCGCGTGAGCTGGTGCCCGAATTTTTGCGGCATATCGCTGTTATCGGCAATTACTTTATTAAACAAATTGAAGGGTAACTCCCCTAAATCAAAAAAACGCTCCTCCGAGATAATCGGAGGAGCGTTTTTTTGCGAAAAGCCCAAAAGAATATTTTAAAAGTAAAATATACATACGTAGCTTTGGAAAAGACTTTTTACATTTTAAGAAAGCTGTTTTGGATTTGTAAAAATATATTATTTTATATATA
>CAKRPM010000035.1 GCA_934378025.1 uncultured Eubacteriales bacterium
CTGCTGCCCGATGTACAAAACCACAAACGACTGGTGGCGGATTTGATCCGGCCGGGCGATATCGTAGTTTTGGTCACACCGATCGACGCCGCCGCGCCCAAAGGTCGGTTGATTTTGCCCCAGCAACAAATGATTCGCGATATATTAGAGGCGGGTGGACTGAATATCGTCGTGCGGGAAAGCGAGCTTTCCGCAGCGCTTGCCACACTTTCCGAAAAGCCGAAAATGGTCATTACCGATTCCCAAGCCTTTGAGCAGGTCAATCGGGAAACGCCCGATGATATTTTGCTGACCTCTTTTTCCATTTTGTTCGCCCGTTACAAGGGCTTGCTGGAAACGGCCGTGCAAGGAGCCGCCGCTATGAAAAAGCTTTGCGACGGCGATCGGGTTTTGATCTCCGAAGGGTGCACCCATCACCGTCAATGCGGCGATATCGGCACGCAAAAGCTGCCGGCATGGCTGGCCGCCTATACCGGAAAAAAGCTGCAATACACCTTTTCCTCCGGCACGGAATTTCCCGAAAACCTGACCGATTTTAAACTCGTCATTCATTGCGGGGGCTGCATGCTCAACGAGCGCGCCATGCAGGCACGCGCCGAGCATTGCCGACAAATGGGCGTGCCCATGACCAACTACGGCATTGCCATCGCCGAAATGCACGGAATTTTGCGGCGCTCGCTTTCCCCCTTTGATCATTTGGCAAAGCTTTTTTCTTAAAGATCATTGTATTTTTCCAAAAATGTGATATGATATAAACAAGATCGATAAGGAGGAACTTTCCATGCTCTCATTAAAAGAAAGAAAATCTGCAGCAGTGCAATATATCATCATGTCCGTTCTGCTGTGTCTGTTCGGGCTGCTTTTGATGATCAAACCGGATTTTTCCGTTCGTTTTGTGGTTTGCGCCATCGGCATACTGCTTTTGGCGGTGGCCGTTGTCAAACTGATCACTTATTTCTGCACGCCTGTCGGCGCGCGCCTTTCGCTTGATTTGATGCTGGGCATCGCCCTGATTGTGCTGGGCATCATCGTCCTTACAAAAGCCCAACAAACCATCAGCGTTTTGTTTATTTTGATCGGTATCCCCATTCTTGCAGACGGCATTGTGAAACTGCAAAACGCCGTGGAGGCAAAGCGGGCCGACGTTACCGTCTGGTGGATCATGCTGATTTTCGCTTTGCTGAGCGTAGCGGCGGGAGTGCTGTTGATTTTCCGTCCGTATGACAGTGTAAAGGCATTGACCGTATTGATGGGAGCAGGCCTGTTTATCGAGGGGATTATGAATTTATTTGCGTTTTATTTGCTGAAAAAAACCGTCACACGCGATGATGTGATTGAAATTGACGGCAAAGATTTATAAATTCAACCCGACGCTTTATAAGGCGCCCTATAAAACCGCGCCCCAAAAACCATAAAAAATCCCGCGAAAACTACGGCAAATGCCGGCTTTCGCGGGATATATTTTTCTAAAGCCAAAAAATGCGGTGCTTTTTATTCCCCGTTTTTTTCATAAGCGCCGCAGTGTGAAAAAAACTTTGGGGGCTTGTCTTTTTGATGTAAGCCGTTATGTTCCGCTGACCACGCGATCCGGCACAATCAGCTTTTCAAATTTTCCGTTTTTTTGATAACAGCTGCGATACACACGGCTGCACTTTTCAAAACGGGCAAAATTGCGCTGTGCCGTTTTCGGATCACCGTACACTTTCCAGGTGCCGACGCATTTTTCGCTTTTGGCATGGTTTTTAATAAAACCGTCCACATCCTCAGCCGGGTAGCCCAAAAACAGACCCACCTCATGCGGAAAATCTTTTCGATGGCCGATTCGCCGCACCACCTCCGCCACACAAGCGGACACATTTTCCACCGGGTAATTGCGCTCTTTTAAAATGCGGCAGGCCTCCCGATCGGCAAGATCTTCCTTCAGCTTGCCGGGACGATAAAGATAGACCAGCGCCCTCTGCGCCGTAAACCGAACCACCAACAACCGCACGCCGCGCGGCACCAATAAACGGTTAAGCTTTCGGATCGTTTCCAGAGCCTCTTGACGGGTCGGAGCGGGACAAGTGAACAAATTGCCGGTTTTCAGCCCCGCCAACGTCGGCGATCCTCCGTAAACGATCGCGCCCTCAGACATTGATTTCTCCCACGTGCGTATCCAGCACGTTTTTCAGCGCGGCCATTGACGCATTATGACAATGCGCCACACGAATCCCCTGCCCTTTGGTTTCGCTCAAAACGGTGCGCAGCATTTTGTGCGACATCGTACCGGTAAATAACACCAACAAATCGGGCGAACCGATATTTCGTACATGATTGCTCATTTTCGGAATAATTTTCGCTTTGCAGTCATAGCTTTGACATAAATCCTTGTATCTGCGCGTCATACACTCGTTTCCGCCGATAATTACAACACTCATAAAAGCCTCCTTTTTTTGGTTAGCGTATGCTAACCGCTTGTTATTTTTTTGCCCCCCGAAGGGGGCGTTTTTTTCTGTTTCTCTTTTCAGCACCCGATCGAAAAAGCCGCTTTTTATCAGCCTCTGCCGAACAGGCCTTTTTTCTCATAGGGCTGACGTTCTATCCCGCACAATTCATATCCGGTTTGCGCAATCACCGCCCGCAGACGTTCCTCCTCGGGGGGTTCTTTGACAATCATGACCGTCTCGCCTTTTTTGTGCGAAGAGGACACCTTTTTGACCGCAAAGTTTTGCCGCAGGGCGTCATTGATATGCGCCTCGCACATGCCGCAGGCCATCCCTTTAATTTTCAATGTGATCTTTTCCATAAAGCAGCCTCCTACTCAATGTTTTTCAGTGCTTCGCCCATCGGAATCCGCCGAATACGGCGCAATCCAAACGCATGAATTACCGCGTAACAAGCGGCGCCCAGCGCCACCATGACCGGCCAAATCCACGGAGCGACATAAAATGTCAGCCAACCGTTAAAATCAATCATCATCAACCGATAAATAATTTTAATCAAATAATAACTGATCGGCAATGACAACAAAAGCGAAACCATCATCATAATCCCGGTACTGACATTATACAAAGACGATATTTCGCGGCTGTTGTAGCCCAGTATTTTGATCAGGGACATCGAGCGCATGTTCTTTTCGGTAATTTGCTTGGACAAAAGATAAATCAACAGCAAATACAAGATCACCGAAAAGCCGCACAGCAGCAAGAACATTTGACCCATGGAGTCCTCCAGCTGATCGGCCATAACGGTCAGATCGCTCTGGGTGATCACCGAGGCGACGAAACGATCGTCCAGCGACAGTTCCCGATTGCTGAAATAGCCGTTAAAATAATTGTCCGGCAAATCAAAGTATTCCCTGAACTCTTCTATCGGCATAAAGACCGCCATTGTGGCCGGATAGTGATAACTCCCGCCGACCGAAAAGGTATATTCTTTGTCCTTATATTTTTCGCTCAGCGTGAGATTGTCTTGCGTATCCAAGCCGTATTTATCCACCAATCCATCGGAGAGCAACGCCTTGTCTTTGGCAATATCGGCCGAAAAATACTTTGAATTTTCGTTGATTCCGTACACGGTGATTTCCTCATCATGATCATTTTTCAGAGAACGCACCGCATATTTTTCTGCATCGGAATCCGTGCAGTCGGTCATTGCTTTTAAAATGTACTGATAGTCGGCCAGCTTAGAGCCGATCACTTCATTCTTAAAGTTTTTCAGCATCGGCGACAGCATCATGCCGAACAGCAGCAAAACGCTGGCCAGCACCACCCCGAAAAACAGGGTCAGATATGCCGGGATGTTCTGAAAAATCACACGCAGCCGAAACCGCGTAATAAAGGAGAAATGCTTCAGCCGCATGACCCGCCGTTTTCTGGTTTTTCCCAGCTCGTGCCGTAAAAAGCGCAGCGGCGAAATTTTCAGCGTAACGCTTAATACCGCCAGCACGACCGCCAAAACAATCAATGTCGGAATGAGCGTGGTCATGATAAACGCCTTGGTATTCCATAACGTTTCATAGGTCGGCAGGCTGTAGCTGTGATAATACATTTTTACCACAATCTGTTTAAAGAAACTGTACCCGAGTGCATTGCCGATCGCCGCCGAACAAACGGTTACGATCAACGGCAGCACCATATAGTGCCGTACAAGCTCGCCGCGGCGATATCCCGAAGCGCGCAGCGTTCCGATGGTGCCGGCTTCCTTCTCAATGGTGGATCGGGTGGAAATTCCGAACATAAAGGCCAGTACCGCCATGACGATATACAAAAGTGTAACCACCATTACCGTGTCGCCGCCGATGTCGTCGCCGGTAAAGATAATGGCTTGATTATCTCTCTGCTCGACAAAGTCGGTCAATGCTCCGGTTGCAGCCAACACGGTGCGAAGATCTTGCGCCGTTTGATCCTTGCGATCTGTTGTGCACCGCCAGGCATAATTGTATTTAAGCGCCGTCTCATCCAGCGCGTCAAAGTCATCATCTGTCACCACGGCCACCGAAAATTTGTTGGCGTCCAACATCATATCGGTATTATTTTTAAACAATGCGCTGTAATCGGAAAGCGCAACCATGGCGCACACACGAAAAGTTTTTTCTTTTACGGTGATGCTGTCACCGATTTTTATGCCGTTGTTTTCGGCATACAATCTGTCCAATGCGATTTCGCCGTTTTTCTGCGGCAGTTCTCCGTCCATCAGGCAAATTCGATTGACCGTATGGCGTATTTTATAAATGCGCACCGTTCTATCGTTTTTAAGGTCGAAATCCTTGTAAAAAAGGTTATATACTTCTGTCGCTTCGGGCAGTTCAATTTCTTCCGGAAGCGGCACGGCCAAGGTAAAATGGCCGTCCTCGATGTTGTATTTTTCAAAGCTTTCGTCATAAGCGGTTTTCATACTGTCGCCGGCCACCAAAAAGCCGGAAACAAAACCGATCATCAACGTCATAAACAGAAATAGTGCTAAGTATTTTCCAAGATCGCTTTTCAGCTCTCTGGGCAACCGTTTATTCAGCGGATTTTTCATAGACGCGCCACCTACCATTCCAAATCGGCAGCGGCGGTTTTTTCGGTATTGGTGATATCGTGCCGAACCATGCCGTCACGCAATTTAATCACTCGATCTGCCATGGCGGCGATAGCGTCATTATGAGTCACCAGCAACACGGTATTGCCGAATTTTTGATTGACCCGCTCGATCAGTTTTAAAATTTCTTTGGAGTTTTGATAATCCAAGGCGCCGGTCGGCTCGTCACAGAGCAAAATGTCCGGATTTTTGATCACGGCTCTGCCGATGGCGCAGCGCTGCTGCTGCCCGCCGGAAAGCTGACTGGGAATCTTGTCGCGGTGTTCCCAAAGTCCGAGCGTTTGAATAATTTCCTCCAGCGGCAACGGGTTTTCCGCAAGATAAGCGCCTACCTCAATATTTTCGCGCACCGTTAAATTCGGCACCAAATTATAGGCTTGAAATACATATCCGAGGTGTTTTCTTCTGTACAAAGAAAGGGCTTTTTCGCTTTTCCCGAGCAACTGTTCATTGCCGATGAGTACGCTTCCCTCATCCGCACTTTCAATGCCGCCGATGATGTTTAACATCGTGCTTTTTCCGGAACCGGAAGGGCCTAACAGCACACAAATCTGTCCCTTATCCACACTGAAGGTTACCCCTTTTAATACCTTGGAAACATTTTCTCCCGTCCCAAAGGATTTATAAAGATCTTTGATCTGTAAATACATTTTTTCTCCCTTCCGCCGTGCCGTGATTTCTGACAAAAACGGGAAGGCGGTTGCGCCTTCCCGTTTTGTGCATCATTTTTTGTGGCAGGCGCTGCCCATCGGGCAACTTGCGCATTTTCCGCCGCAAAGCGATTTTCCTTTTTTTCTGTCCCGTACCAAGCTGACAACAATGGCACACACCACTGCCAGCAGTCCCAGACAAATCAAAATTGTAAAAAAGTTTTCACTCAGCCACGTCAACATAACAGATGCGCCTCCCTTATTTTTGCGCTGTTATTTAACTTTCAGTTCCACTTTCGAGGTGAGCTTGGTTGCTTCCTTATAGGGCTTGAACAGCATGTAGATGATCAAGACAGCGAAAGCAACGGCAAAGATCAGGCCGACAACATTCAGATTGCCGGTAAACACGGAACCGATCTGATAGATCATCAATGCAACCACATACGCAAATCCGCACTGATAACCGATGGCAAACCACGTCCACTTGGCGGAGTTCATCTCTCTCTTAATAGCGCCGATTGCCGCAAAGCAAGGTGCACACAAAAGGTTAAAGGCCAAGAAGGAGTAGCCGGCCAGTGCCGTAAAGGCCTGCGCAAGATTGCTGTACACGGATTCGCCGCCGCTGTACAAAATGCCCAGCGTACCGACGATGTTTTCCTTGGCGATCAAGCCCGTGATCGAAGCCACGGCTGCTTGCCAATTGCCCCAGCCGAGCGGCGCAAAGATCCAAGCGATCGCAGATCCGATTTTTGCCAGGATTGAATAATTGATTTCCTCTTCTTCCAACATTCTGAACGTGCCGTCCACAAAGCCGAAGTACGTGGTAAACCAAACCAAAATCGTAGAAAGCAAGATGATGGTTCCGGCCTTTTTAATAAAGGACCAGCCGCGCTCCCACATCGAACGCAACACGTTGCCGAGGGTCGGCATGTGGTAGGCAGGCAGCTCCATAACAAACGGAGCCGGATCGCCGGCAAACATTTTGGTTTTCTTCAAAATGATACCGGAAATGATAATGCAAGCCATGCCCAGGAAATATGCGGAGGTGGCCACCCAAGCGCTGCCGCCGAAAATTGCACCGGCGATCATGGAGATGAAGGGCACCTTTGCACCGCAGGGGATAAAGGTTGTGGTCATAATCGTCATACGGCGATCCCGCTCGTTTTCAATCGTACGGGAAGCCATAATGCCCGGAACGCCGCAACCGGTACCGATCAAAATCGGAATAAAGGATTTACCGGAAAGGCCGAATTTGCGGAACACTCTGTCCAGAACGAAGGCGATACGCGCCATGTAACCGCAGGCCTCCAAAAATGCCAGCAGCAAGAACAAAACCAGCATTTGCGGTACGAAACCAAGCACCGCGCCGACACCGGCCACGATACCGTCATTGATCAGTCCGCTCAACCAGTCGGGCGAACCCGCAGCGTCCAAACCGTCGCCGACCAGTACGGGGATACCCGGTACCCACACGCCGTAATCGGCAGGATCGGGTTCGGCAAACTCATATTTTGCCAAAGTTTCATTGGCCGCGATCAATTCTTTACCGGTATAGGTTTTATCTTCGGTAGAAAGATCTTCTTCGTTTTCGATTTCGATATCCGCTTTGTCATTTTCATTGAACTGAGCGGTATATTCTTTCAGCGCTTGCGCAGCGGCTGCCGCGTCAAAGCTCTCGCTCTCGGTATCCAGCGCCTCTTCCAACGCTTCTGAACCGTCTTTTTCGGTAGCAATAAATGCGTCTACGGCATTTCTCGCTTCGGTATATTCTTCAGCGTCCGCTTCATAAGAAGAGGTGCCGATGCCCAGCAAATGCCAGCCGTCGCCGAACAAACCGTCATTGGCCCAATCCGTCGCTTTGCTGCCGACCGTAACCATAGAGATGTAATATACCAAAAACATGACAACCACAAAGATCGGCAGACCCAACCAACGGTTGGTGACAACACGGTCAATTTTATCCGAAACGGAAAGTTTTCCGGCATGTTTTTTCTTATAACATGCTTTAATGACCGAGGCGATGTACAAATAGCGTTCATTGGTGATAATGCTTTCTGCGTCATCATCCATTTCCGCTTCCGCCGCTTTAATGTCCTCCTCGATATGCGCCAGCGTTTCGGCACTCGGAGCAAGTTTTTGCAAAACTTTTTCGTCACGCTCGAAAATTTTGATCGCATACCAGCGTTGCTGCTCTTCGGGAAGTGCATGCAGCATTGCCTCTTCAATATGTGCCAAGGCATGCTCAACGCAGCCCTCAAAAGTATGTTGCGGAACGGTTTTCCCGTTTTGCGCCGCAGCAATCGCAGCCTCTGCCGCTTCGCTGATTCCCGTACCTTTCAGCGCGGAAATTTCAACAACCTTGCAGCCCAACTGTCTGGCCAGTTCATCCGTGTTGATTTTATCGCCGTTTTTACGAACGACGTCCATCATGTTGATGGCCACTACCACCGGAATTCCAAGCTCGGTCAGCTGCGTCGTCAAATACAGGTTGCGCTCCAGGTTTGTACCGTCGATAATGTTCAAAATCGCGTCGGGACGTTCGCCGATCAAATAGTTTCTTGCGACGACCTCCTCCAGCGTATACGGAGAAAGCGAATAAATACCCGGCAAGTCGGTAATGACAACGCCGTCATGCTTCTTCAGCTTTCCCTCTTTTTTCTCTACGGTAACGCCCGGCCAGTTTCCGACAAACTGGTTTGAACCGGTCAACGCATTGAAAAGCGTTGTTTTACCGCAGTTCGGGTTGCCCGCAAGGGCAATACGTAATTTCATTGGTTTTTCCTCCTCTTTATGTTTGTGATGACATGCTCTGTGGTAAAAATCGATTGATTTACTCTACCTCAATCATATCGGCGTCCGCTTTGCGGATGGATAATTCATATCCGCGCACGGTAACCTCGATCGGATCACCCAACGGTGCAACCTTTCGAACATGTACATCCACGCCGCGCGTCAGCCCCATGTCCATGATCCGGCGTTTCACGGCGCCTTCGCCGTGCAGCTTGATCACATGAGCCGTTTCGCCGACTTTAACGGATTTCAGTGTTTTCATGCCCACTCCTCCTTTTAGAATCACCGTATTTCTATGTATGGAAAGATCTTTCGATCCGTCACACCATGATTTTCCGCGCCATCTCTTCACTGATGGCCACACGTGCTTCTTTGACGTTCACAATCACATTGCCGCCCAGCGCATTAACAATGGTTACATTGCCGCCCACGACAAAGCCCAAATTTTCAAGATGTTTTTTCACTTCCGGCGAGCCGCCTATTTTTTTAATAACGCTTTGCTCTCCGATGTCCAGCAAACTCAATGGCATCATAATCTCATCCCCGGTCTTTTTGATGATTAGCATACGCTAACCGATTGCATTTTTAAAAGGTTAGTCCCAACTAACCTATACACAGAATACGCTTTTTCATCCATTTTGTCAATAAAAAAAGCCCTAAAAAAAGAATTTTGGAAACGCTGCCTAATAGTTAGCAAAAACTAACTGATAATTTGTATATTTTGCCCAACCACCCCTTTCGGGCCGCCCCCCTACACGAAAAAAACGGCGGGAAAATCCCGCCGTTTTTTTACCTATTACAGCACACTGTCGTAGTCATTTACAGCACACTATAGTAATCATTGAAATTCATAAGAATCGTGGCCACTTCCGCACGGGTTGCATTGCCCTGAGGATTAAAATACCCGTTCGAACCGTTGACCAGTCCCGCTGTCTGGCATTTTTGCACGTATTGCTTCGCCCAGCCGGAAATCTTTGCATTGTCCTTAAA
>CAKRPM010000036.1 GCA_934378025.1 uncultured Eubacteriales bacterium
AGATAAGTGCGCACACTGCCGTCCGTACTGCGTATGGCCGCGGCACGCAGGTTGGTGCGGTCATAGCCGTAGTCCAGCATCAGCGTACTGCCGTCTTCCAATGCGTAGCAATCCAAAATATAGCTGTCATAACGGTAATTCCGTGCCGTAAAGCCGGTCGGCAGTCCGAAGGCGGAGAGCACCGAGGTGCGGCTGAGGTACAAATTCAGCGTGCCGTCAAAAGCCGCGCGACGGTAAACGGCGGTGGAAAATACGCCTTGCGGGGTTTTCTCTTCGGTGGGTTTGGAAGGCGTGGTTGTGGTTTGCCCGCCGGAGGAGGTGTTGCCCGTACTGCCGCGCACAACGCCCAACAATGCCAGCTTGTCAAACAGGGTATAGGCGGTTTTGGCGTCTGCCTCGGTGTAGGTGCTGTCTTGCAGAACTCCTTTTTCATTATAAATCAGTGTAACGCGGCTGCCGTCCGATAATGTGTAATCGTCCTGCGATCCGACGCTGTATTGCGGCGAACCGAGAGACAGCCGATTGTTTTCCCGGGTGCTGCTTTTGGTGACAAAATAGAAGTCGGACAGTTTTAAAAGACTTTGCGTGCTGACGCCGTACCCCGTGCCGCCGCCGTCTTCCGTGCCGCTGGTAAATTCCTCTTCCTTGGGCGCACAACTGCTCAACAGTAGTATACAAAGCACAAAAAGTGCCGCTTTTTTATACATAAATCCTCCTTTTTTCAAAAGAAAAGAGTGTTCTTCTCCCGAAATTCGGTTTTATTATATAGCAGCCGTTGCGGTTTTTCAAGAGAACAAAAATGAACCGTTTGTAAATGTCGGCTTTTTTTGCTCAGCCCTCCGTCGGCATGAAAAGAACGATATAGGAGCTTTCGCTGCCCTCCAGCGCTTCCAGCCGTATGGTGGAGAGTTCGTCTTTCCAAGTGTTCTCTTCCGCCTGAGCACCGTGGCCGTATTTGATGGAAAGCAACTCCTGGGTTTGCGCCATGGCGTCTTTAAGCGTTTGGTTTTCCTCTTTAAACAATTGCACGGTGATGCCGGTTAATCGATCGTCGGTAAAGACATAAGCAATCGAAACTTTTTGACCGGGAAACAGCTCGGTTTCGTCGGTTTGAAGTTCATTTAATACATTTTCGGACGGTCCGTCCACGATTTTTCCGTCGGGTTTACTGCTTTTAACCTCTTCGCGGCTCATGCCCCAGTTCACGTTTTCAAAGGCGGTTTTCGGGGTGGAGGCGCAACCGCCCGCCAAAAGCAAAAAGCAAAGTAATACGGCAATTATTTTACGCTTCATAGTGTTTTCCTCTCCATGCGGTGCTTTGACGCATGATGCTTTCATATCCGCTCATGCAATCGCTCAGCCGAATATATTGTTTGTAGAGTGCTTGATAGATTTCCTGGGCATCAAAACGAGGCGAATAGGTCAGTGTATCCCGACAACACATTTCCTCTGTAATTTCTCTGGCGTGCAGCGGGTCGGCGGCGATGGCGCCGTTTACGGCACTGCCCAGCGCACAGGCGCTCTCCAGCGGGCAAACCTCAATGCTTCTGCCGAATACATCGGCCAGTATTTGGCAAAACAACGCATTTTTTTGCGCTACCCCGCCTAAGCAGAAAATGCGCAGTACGGTGTGACCGTGGTTTTCGTAAATTTCCTTGATGCGCCGTGTACCGAAGGCGATGCCCTCCAAAAGCGCCCGGTAGATTTCCTCGGGCTTGGTGCGGTTGGTCATGCCGATCCATGCGCTGCTTAATGTGTAGTCCATCAGCGGGGTGCGTACGCCGTTATTCCAATCCAGCGCCAGCAAACCGCTTTGCCCCGCGGAAAGTTCTTCGGCCAGGCGGGTCAGATACTGCTGAACGCTTTGCCCCGCTTCCAGGGCACGGTCAATATAGTCGGGGGGCACCATGCGGTTGCAAAACCATGCCAGTGTATCTCCCACGGAGCATTGACCGCCCTCGTGGCCGTATACGTCGGGCAAAAAGCTGTGCCCGGCGGCACTGTAAATTCCGTCCATGCCGGTATCGTTATGCGACACCATAAGGCTGACGCCGCTGGTTCCCATAATACAAATCAAATCGCCCGATTTTCCGCCGCAGGCGGGCACGGCCGCATGGGCGTCCACTGCGGGCAGGGCCACGGCCACGTCGGTATGCAGGCCCAGAATTTCCGCCATGCGCGGGTGCAGCTTGCCGCAGCTTTCCCCCACGGAAAGCATTTTGCCGTGCAGTTTTTCCTTTACCACACTGCCAAACCCTTCCTGCACCGATTCAAAATATTCCGCAGACGGATAGCCCCGAAACGGATGATAAAACCGTTTAAAGGTCGCCATGGTTTCCGAGGCGACGCTGTTGCCGGTCAAAAGCAGCGCCAGCCATTCGCCCACTTCCATAAAGGCGTAGGTTTGATCGTAGACCTCTCGGTCGCGCTCAAAGGTTTCGAGCACCTTCGGGAAAAAGGATTCACAGTTAATCCGATTGCCGCAGTCCTCCAAAAAACGCTCGTTACGAGTCTGCGCCGCCGCTTGCAGCCGTTCGGCCTGCGCCGAGGGCGTGTGGTGTTTCCAAAGTTTTATATAGGCGTCGGCATGATTTTCAAACTCTGCCGTTAAGCACAGTGGCATGCCATTTTTGCCCAGCGGGATGACCGAGCAGGAGGTGCAGTCCAGCCCGATGCCGACAATATCCGTCGGGTCAACGCCGCTTTGTTTTACGACTTCGCGTACAGTCGTGCGCAATCCGTCAATATAATCCGCCGGGTGGGCCAACGCCGATCCGTCGGGCAAAACCGTGCCGTCCGGCAGGCGGTGCATAATTTTGTGCGGGTAGGAAAATTCGGACGTGCCGAGAATGTGCCCTCCTTGTGTATTCGCCAGTACAGCGCGCACGCTGAGCGTTCCGAAATCGATGCCGATACTGTATTGCGCCATAACCAACCTCCGAAAAATTTTATATTTTTATTATACTGATTTTTCAGCCATATTGCAATAAAAAGTGCATATATTTTAGTAAAGTACAAAAGCGGAGGAAAGCTATGACCATTTATACAGTATCTCGCGGGGACACATTACAAAATATTTGCGCACGATTTCGGGTGGACGCGGCGCAGGTCATCGACATTAACGATCTGACCGATCCGAATGCTCTTGCGGTGGGGCAGGCACTGATTTTGCCCACGGACACGCATGCCTATACGGTGCAGGCGGGGGATACCATTTTTAACATTGCCAATCGCATGGGCGTATCGACGGCGCGGATTTATGCGGACAATCCGACGCTGCGCGATCGAACGCTGATGGCGGGGGAAACCATTTTGGTACCGTTGCCGCCGACCAAATGGGGCACGGCGGAAATTAACGGTTATGCCTACCCGTATATTGACGCGGCACTGCTGCAAAAAGCGTTGCCGTATCTGACATATTTGACGGTGTTCAGTTACGGTGTGCGCCGAGACGGAAGCTTGGTGCAGGTGGAAGACGACGCTTTGATTGCGGCGGCACGCAGTGCGGGGGTGGCGCCGATTTTGCTGCTGTCCACCATCGGAGACGACGGAAAATTCAATTCCGATGTGGCACGGATTGTGCTGGAGGACGAGGTGCTGCAGCAAACGTTGATTGACAATCTGCTGGCGATATTGGCCGATAAGGGATACGAAGGCGTCGATGTGGATTTTGAATACATTCCGCAAAATTTGGCGGAGGAGTACGCCGCATTTTTAACGCGGCTGGACAGTGCGCTTTCGGCGGCGGGCTTGCTGCTGTTTGTGGCGCTCGCCCCCAAAACCTCCCGCACGCAGCGGGGACTGCTGTATGAGGCGCATGATTACAGGGCACTGGGCGCGGCGGCCGACAGAGCGCTGATTATGACCTACGAGTGGGGATATACCTACGGGCCGCCCATGGCGATCGCCCCCATCGATCAGGTGCGCCGTGTGGTGCAATTTGCCGTGACCGAAATCCCGCCTGAAAAAATCATGCTGGGATTGCCCAATTATGCGTACGACTGGCCGCTGCCGTTTGAGCGCGGCGTCACCGCGGCCACCTCTCTTTCCAATCCCGAGGCGGCCGCTCGAGCGGGCGAAGTGGGGGCGGAGATTCTTTTTGACGAAAAGGCCGCGTCGTCGCATTATAACTATACCGCAGAGGGCACGGCGCATGAGGTTTGGTTTGAGGACGCGCGCAGTGTCAGCGCCAAGTTGCGCCTATTGCAGGAATACAAGTTGACGGGCGCCGGTGTTTGGAATATTATGCGTCCGTTCGGTCAGTTGTGGTACTTACTGGATTATTATTTTAATATTCGAAAAATCGATTTATCTTGAATTTTCGCGCCGTTTCTTTTATAATAGAAGCATTGAAAAAGAAACGGGGAAGTATTTGTGGCAAAGTTTATTTCACTTTATTCCGGGAGCAAGGGAAACGCTTCATTGATTGTCAGTGACCGCTCAGACGCGGTACTGCTGGATTGCGGCGTCAGTTTTACAAAGCTGCGCGCGGCCATGGCGGCGGCCGGTGTGTCAGAACAGGCGGTGCGCGGCGTGGTCATCACGCATGAGCACAGAGATCATATTGCGGGGCTTTCAACGCTGCTGGGAAAGTGGAATTTGCCGGTATATTTGAATCGGCGTACGGCGCAAAAGCTTCCGTTTGTAACGGAAAATGCCGTGATCGGCGAAAACGAGCCGTTTTTCATCGGCGATATCGAGGTGTGCCGTTTCCCCGTTTACCATGACGCGGCGGCGTGCTGCGGATATACGTTCACCGCGGACGGCAAAAAAATCAGCGCGCTGACCGACTGCGGAAAGATTGACAGTAAAATTCTCACCACCGTTGCAGACAGTGATTTGCTGTATATCGAGTCCAATTATGATGAAACAATGCTGCGCAACGGCCCCTATCCGCCGGCATTGCAGCGGCGGATCGCCGCGCCCAACGGACATTTATCCAATCGGGAATGTGCCGAAACGGTGACAAAGCTGGCGCTGCTGGGCTTGCGAAAAGCGGTGTTGGGGCACATCAGCGAAAACAATAATACCTATCTTTTGGCACAGGGTACAACGCTTAAAGCATTGGGGCCGCTGGCGGGGGGATTTTCACTGTATGTGGCGGATGAAACGCCCATGCCGTTGACGGCGCAGGTGTAGTATGCTGAAGGTGAATATCATTGCGATCGGATCGCTCAAAGAAAAATACCTTCGGTCGGCACAGGAGGAATATGTAAAACGGCTGAGCCGTTTTGTGACGCTTCAAATAATCGAATTACCCGAAGCGCCGCTGCCCGAAAAGGCGAGCGCCGCACAAATTCAAAGCGCTCTTGAAAAAGAAGGCACGGCAATTTTGGCGCGTGTAAAGCCGACGGATCGGAAAATTGCTCTTTGCGTGGAGGGAAAAGCGCTGAGCAGCGAGGAATATGCCGCGCTGTTTGAGCAGACCGCACTGTCGGGCGTGGGGACGGTGGATTTAATCATCGGTTCTTCCCACGGCCTGAGCGAGCAGGTAAAGCGTGCCTGCGATCGGCGGCTGTCTTTTTCCAAAATGACGTTTCCGCATCAATTGATGCGTGTGATTTTGCTGGAACAAACCTACCGTGCGTTTAAAATTATAACGCACGAACCCTATCACAAATAATTTTTACCGCATTGACAAAATACGACTCCGAATGATATACTTTTTTCATCTTTAAAACTTTTCGGCGGGGGGCAAAAATGAAAAATATCATGAATGGGGTGGCCGCGGGCGTTATGATCGCGATCGGCGGCACGGTCTATTTGAGTTGTGAAACAAAATATGTCGGCGCGGTATTGTTTTCGGTGGCGCTGTTATGCATTTGTTATCGGGGCTATGCTTTGTTTACCGGAAAAGTCGGGTTTCTGATCGAACGGCATGACAAAAAGGCTTTTAGCGTGTTATTTACGGCATTGGCCGGCAATGCGGCGGCGACCTGTCTGCTGGGCAGGCTGTTGCGGCGGGTGTTGCCCGCAGCGGGGGCAACGGCGCGCGCCTTATGCGAGGGAAAGATGGATCAATTGTGGTGGCAAACACTGGTGCGGGCTGTCTTTTGCGGCATTTTGATGTATTTGGCGGTGGCCGTTTACCGCGATCAAAAATCGCCGATCGGCATTTTGTTTTGCGTTCCGGTCTTTATTTTGGCGGGGTTTGAACATTCCATTGCCGATATGTTTTATTTTGCCGCCTCGGGCATGGTCTCGGGCAAGGCGTTTGTCTTTTTATGGATTGTGATTTTCGGTAACGCCGTCGGAGCATTGCTGATGGCGCTGCTGGAACGCTTGTCGAGAGAGAAAGCAAATTCCGTCTCTTGACAAGTAAAAAAAGCCATGCTATAATATGTATTACGAACAAAGGCGTTCGGTGACAGAGGAAATCTGTCACCGGGCGCTTTTTATTTTGCACAGAGGAGTTTTAACCATGCTGGAAAAAGAAGGAAAAATCCGTATTCCCTCGGGATGCGCCATTTCTGCGGTGATCTCAAGAGAGGGAAAACGCATGAGCGGGCGGTCGATCGTGGAAAGTATGAAGCCGATGCACGAGCGCTCTAACGGCCTGGGCGGCGGATTCGCCGGATACGGAATTTATCCGGAATACAAAGACTTTTATGCGTTACATATTTTTTACGAGGATGAGACGGCGCTGGAGGCATGCGAGAAAAAAATCCGTCGGTATTTTGAAATTGTCAAGGCGGAGCTGATTCCTACCCGTACGGTCGCGGCTATTACGGACGCGCCGCTGATCTGGCGGTATTTTGTCGCGCCGAAAGCGGAAAAAATGGCGCAAAAGCAGCTGGATGAAAAGGAATTTGTCGTTCAGTTTGTCTTTTCGGTAAATGCAACGGTGGACGGCGCCTTTGTCTTTTCTTCCGGCAAAAATATGGGCGTATTTAAAGCCGTCGGATATCCGGAGGATGTCGGCGCGTTTTATAAGCTGGACGAATACGCGGGGTATTCCTGGACGGCGCACGGCCGTTATCCCACCAATACGCCCGGCTGGTGGGGCGGCGCGCATCCGTTTACACTGCTGGATTATTCCATTGTGCATAACGGGGAAATTTCTTCGTATGATGCCAACCGCCGCTTTATTGAAATGTTTGGGTATAAGTGTACGCTGCAAACAGACACGGAGGTCATTACTTATATTGCCGATTATCTTTTGCGGCGCAAGGGACTCTCTCCGGAGGAGCTGGCGCAGGTAATCGCCGCGCCGTTTTGGAGCACAATTGAGGGCAAGGACGAGAAAACCCGCGAAAAGCTGACCTATTTGCGGACGGTATATGCGGGGATGTTGGTCACCGGTCCGTTTTCCATCATTTTGGGGTTTGACGGCGGATTGATGGCGCTCAACGATCGCTTAAAGCTGCGGTCGATGGTATACGGTGAAAAGGACGACAAAGTGTATATTGCCAGCGAGGAGGCTGCGATTCGGGTGATGGAGCCGAATGTGGAGCATATCAAGGCGCCGTCCGGAGGAGAGCCGGTAATTATTCGTGTGAAGGAAGGGGAAAACCATGGCAATTGAATTTATCCATCCCGCCTTTGAAGTGGTGCGCGATGATCGGCGCTGCATCCGCTGCCGCGTTTGCGAGCGGCAGTGTTCCAACGAGGTGCACACCTTTGACTCGGAGGGCAACGTCATGCTTTCGGATGAGCGAAAATGCGTTGCTTGTCACCGCTGCGTCAGCTTATGTCCGACAAGGGCGCTGAAAATTGTAAAGAGCGATCATACCTTTCGGGAGAATGCCAACTGGTCGCCCGACACCATTGAGGAAATTTACAAACAGGCGGCATGCGGCGGCGTGCTGCTGTCCTCCATGGGCAATCCCAATCCGTTGCCTGTGTATTGGGACAAAATTTTAATCAATGCCTCTCAAGTCACCAATCCGCCCATTGATCCGTTGCGCGAACCGATGGAAACCAGAGTATTTCTCGGGAAAAAGCCGATGGACATCGAGCGGGACGCAAAGGGCGAAATCCAGTGCAAGCTGCCGCCGCAGATTGAACTTTCCATGCCGGTTATGTTTTCGGCCATGAGCTACGGTTCGATCAGCTATAACGCCCATAAAAGTCTGGCGCGTGCGGCCGAAGAAATCGGAATTTGTTACAATACCGGCGAGGGCGGTCTGCACGAGGACTTCTATTGCTATGGAAAAAATACCATTGTGCAGGTAGCCTCCGGGCGGTTCGGCGTGCATGAAGATTATCTTAAAGCGGGCGCCGCCATCGAAATTAAAATGGGGCAGGGCGCCAAACCCGGCATCGGCGGGCATTTGCCCGGCGCCAAAATCGTGGGCGACGTATCGCGCACGCGTATGATCCCCGAAGGATCGGACGCCATTTCACCTGCACCGCATCACGATATTTACTCGATTGAGGATTTGCGTCAGCTGGTTTACTCCTTAAAGGAAGCCACAGCATATCAAAAGCCGGTAATCGTGAAGGTGGCGGCCGTACATAATATCGCGGCGATCGCCAGCGGCATTGCCCGCAGCGGCGCGGATATTATTGCAATTGACGGTTTTCGGGGCGGAACGGGTGCTGCACCGACCCGAATTCGCGATAATGTGGGCATCCCCATTGAACTGGCGCTGGCAGCTGTGGATCAACGGCTGCGGGACGAGGGGATTCGCAACAACGTTTCGCTGGTGGTCGGCGGCAGTATTCGTTCTTCCGCGGATGTAATTAAGGCCATCGCACTGGGGGCGGACGCCTGTTATGTCGCAACGGCGGCGTTGCTGGCGCTGGGGTGCCATCTTTGCCGCACCTGTCAAACCGGGAAATGCAACTGGGGCATTGCCACACAGCGGCCCGATCTTGTAAAACGGCTGAATCCCGATTGGGGCGCCGAGCGCCTGGTGAATTTGATGACGGCATGGCGGCATGAAATTAAAGAACTCATGGGCGGCATGGGCATAAATTCCATTGAGGCACTGCGCGGCAATCGGCTGATGCTGCGCGGCGTCGGATTGACGGGAAAGGAGCTGGAGATTCTGGGAATCTCCCATGCGGGCGAATGAAAAGAGTATATGTAAATGAAAAATGGTGTCTGGGATGCCATTTGTGCGAATACAACTGCGCCTTTGCCAATTCCGGCATGACGGACATGGTAAAGGCACTGAAAAACAAACCGATTTTTCCGAGAATTCATGTGGAAGAGCAGGACGAGATACATTATGCCGTTTCCTGTCGGCATTGTAAAGATCCGCTCTGTGTAAAAAGCTGCATTGCCGGGGCGCTTCAAAAGGAAGCGGACGGCACGGTGCGCATTGATCGGGAGAAATGCGTTGGCTGTCAGACCTGCGTTTTGGTCTGTCCGTACGGCGCTGTGGCGCCCGGGCCGAACGGCATTATGCAAAAGTGCGAGCTTTGTTTGCAAAACGCCTGCGGCGCGCCGGCCTGTGTGCAGGGTTGCCCCAATCGGGCGATTGTATATGAGGAGAGGTGAGCCCATGAAAC
>CAKRPM010000037.1 GCA_934378025.1 uncultured Eubacteriales bacterium
AAAGGAACTATTATTTTGGCGGTAATTTTAAGCATCACCTCCAATTTGCTGGCGCTGGTCGGCCCCAAGCTTTCCGGCAGCGCCGTGGATTTGATCGCCGCGGGGCCGGGGAAAGTGGACTTCCCGAAAGTGGGACGGTACTGCGCCCTGATGCTGGTATTTTATATTGTCAGCGCGGTCTTTGCATATTTATTGAATGTCATTATGATCAAACTGGCCAAAAAAGTGGCGATGGACATGCGGCGGGATGTGTTTGATCACCTGACCCGTATGCCGGTCGGTTTTTTCGACGGCCACCAAATCGGGGATATCATCAATCGCCTTTCCTATGATATTGATACCATCAACGCTTCGCTTTCCACCGATCTGGTGCAGATTTTGGCCAGTGTGATTACGGTGGGCGGCAGCCTTGCCATGATGATTTATATTTCGCCGCTGCTGGTCAGCGTATTCGCCGTGACCATTCCCGCCAGCCTGTTGTTTACGCGCTATAAAACCAGACGGGTGCGGCCGTTTTTCAGAAAACGCAGTGAAAAGCTGGGGGAACTCAACGGCTACACCGAGGAGATTTTGACCGGTCAGAAAAGCGTGAAAGCGTACGGACGGGAGGCGCGCATGAGCCGCCGCTTCGCCCGTAAAAACGATCAGGCGGTGGAGGCCTATTATCAGGCGGAATATCAAGGGTCGCTGATCGGACCGAGCGTAAATTTGATCAATAATGTTTCCCTTTCTTTGGTCAGCACGCTGGGGGCGCTGCTGTTTTTTATCGATCGTATTACGCTGGGCAGCATTTCCTCCTTTGTGCTGTATTCGCGCAAATTTTCCGGGCCGATTAACGAAATGGCCAATATTATCAGCGAACTGCAAAGCGCGACCACGGCGGCGGAACGGGTTTTCCGCCTGTTGGACGCTCCCGAGGAAACGCCCGATCGTCCGGGCGCTTTGCCCTTGCCGACGCCGACAAACGGACGCGTTGAGGTAAAGAACGTTTGCTTCGGCTACACGCCCGACCGCACGATTTTAAAGAATGTCAGCTTTACCGCGCCGCCCGGCGGGGTGGTGGCGATCGTAGGACCCACCGGTGCGGGAAAAACCACGGTGATCAACCTTCTGATGCGCTTTTACGACCCGACTTCGGGAAGCATTTTGCTGGACGGACGGGAGATTCGCGACTATCGCCGTGACGCACTGCGCAGCGCTTATACCATGGTTTTGCAGGATACATGGCTGTTTTGCGGCACGGTGCGGGAGAACATTGCCTACGGCAATGCCGACGCGACAAACGAGCAAATCGTCGCCGCCGCCAAAGCCGCGCATATTCATGAGTTTATTGAGTCGCTGCCGCAGGGGTATGACACCGTGCTGTCGGATGACGGCGTGAGTATTTCCAAGGGGCAAAAGCAACTGTTGACCATTGCGCGCGCCATGCTTTCGGACGCGGAGCTACTGATTTTGGATGAGGCGACCTCCAATGTCGATTCCCGCACGGAAAAGCTGATCCAAAGCGCCATGCGCCGCCTGATGCAGGGCAAAACGTCCTTTGTCATCGCACATCGCCTGTCCACCGTGCAGCATGCCGATGTGATTTTGGTGGTGCGGGACGGCGATATCATCGAAAAGGGCACCCATGAACAATTGATGGTAGCGGGCGGTTTTTATCGGACGCTGTATGACGCACAGTTTGAATAATCCACGGTCAAATTACACAAAAAAAGCGGCGCATTTTTGGACAATGTGCCGCTTTCGTGTTTCCGGGGGCGATTGCACTTGACATCATTTCGGCAATGCTTTATAATTTTAATATATATTATGTATTACTATACCTAATGAAAAGGGGAATCCACTATGAACAAAAGTCGGCGATTTTTGTGTGTTGTTCTGAGCGTCTTGATGTTGCTCGGTATGGCCAGCGCCATGTCCGTTTCCTTTGCGGCGACGGAGGGGGCGTTTGACTATACGGTGAACAACGAAAAAGCGACCCTCACCGCGTACAACGGTACGGACGCGGCGGTCACCGTTCCTGCAACGCTGGGCGGTTATCCGGTTACGGGCATCGGCAAAAAAGCCTTTGCCGCCAAAGCGATTACAAGTGTTTCGCTGCCGGAGGGCGTAACCCAAATTGCAACCGAGGCGTTTAAGGACAGTGCACTTCAGAGCATTTCGTTGCCCGCCACGCTGCTGAACATTGCGGACGGCGCATTTATGAATACGGCGCTGAGCGAGCTGGCAGTACCGGAGAGCGTGACGTATATCGGCGTGGGCGCTGTCAGCGGCTGCACAAAGCTTGCACGCCTTCAAGTACCCTTTGTCGGCAATGCCGCAGGGGAGAATAACTATTTCGGCGCGATTTTCGACGCGGTGAAAGCGGGGGAAAACGCTGCCGTACCGTCGGCATTGAAGGAAATTATCGTCAGTGCGGACGACACGCTGGATCAAAAAGCGTTTTACGGTTTTGACAAGGTCGAGCACATCGTATGGAGCAAAGCCCCCAAAAGCATCGGCGGCTATGCTTTTTACAACTGCAAGAGTTTGAATAATCTCGAAATGGCCTTTACCGCAGCCGACGAGATCGGGGCGTATGCCTTTTACGGCTGTCAAAAGCTGGAAAGCATTTCGCTGCCGGCACGCATTACCGGCATCGGCGCTTTTGCTTTCGCGGGCTGCACCGCTTTGAAAACGATCAGCGCGGGCGCAAAGCTTTCGAGCGTCGGCGAAGCGGCGTTGCAAAACACCGCTTGGTTGGCGGAGCAGGCCGACGGGCCGGTTCTCCTTTCCGGGGTAATGATTACATATAAGGGCAAAGCGCCCGATCAATTTACCGTTCCGAGCAATGTGACGGCGCTGGCCGATAAAGCCCTGGCCGATCGCAGCGATATTAAGGAACTGGTGATTCCCGCAACGGTGAAATACATCGGTGCGCAATTGCTGCAAAACAATACCGTAGCGGCGGTGAGCATCCCCTATTTCGGGGCTTCTGCGGCGGATAACCGTACGGCGTATCTGGGCTATCTGTTCGGCTACGGCAGCGAGGCGGGCAACGCCAAATTGCCCAAGACCCTCACGACGGTTACATTGACCGATATGACCTCCGTTCCCACGGCGGCCATGGCGGGCGCAAGCAAGGTGAAAACGCTCACCATCGGCGAGAGCGTAAAGACCGTTAAAACGCGTGCCTTTGCCGATTGTACGGCACTGGACGTTTTGAATTTCAATCCGGTCAATGCGACTGTTGAAAATGATGCGTTTGATAACAGCAATGTGGCCACCGTTTCTTTCGGAAAAACGGTGAAAACCATTCCTGCCAATCTTTGCACCAATAACTACAATTTAAAATCCGTAACGATTTCCGAGGGCGTTGAGCGCATCGAGGCGAGAGCCTTTGCAGGCTGCTACAACATGACCAAGTTGACCTTCGACGCGAAAAACTGCACAACAATTGCGGCAGACGCATTTTTGTACTGCCACCGACTGAATGATATTGAAATCGGATCGTCCGTCGAGCACATTCCGGCCAATCTCTTCAGTGAGTACGGCGGTTCCAACATTACGGAAATTGAGATTCCCGCAGGCATCAAGAGCATTGATGCCGGTGCCTTTGCCAAATGCACCTCGCTGGAAACACTTTATTATAATGCCGCCAACTGCACCATCGGTCAGGACGCATTTTCCAAGTGCACGAAGCTCAGCGACGTGCTCATCGGAGAAGAGGTTACCACCGTTCCTGCCAATCTTTACACCGGCAACACCGCGCTGAACTGGGTGATCCTGCCGGAGAACGTTACCGCCATTGCACCGCTGGCATTTGCGGACTGCACAGAGCTGACAAACGTCTTTGTCGGTGAAGGACTGCTTTCCGTCGGAAAAGATGCAATGAAAAACACCAAGTGGTATGATCTGCAAGAGGACGGCGACGTTTATCTGGGCAGAGTATATTATGCCGCCAAGGGTACGCGCAGCGGCGAGGTTGTTTTGGACGCTCAAACCACGGCGATTGCCGACGGAGCATTTGCCGGTCAGAAAAATATTACCAAAGTGGATCTCCCCGTCACCGTGAAAATGATCGGTGAGACGGCGTTTGACAATACAGATCCGGGTCTGATCCTTTCCTGCTATGACACGGCAGAGTATGTGATCTCCTATGCGACGGCGCACGGACTGACCCTTTCGCTGAAAAACTGCCCGCATACGGATACCTACTATAAAGTTGTTGACGTTGACTTTGAAAAAGAAACCGCAAAGCTGGATGAAGTTTGCCAGGCCTGCGGCGCCAGATTGTCCGGCGGTGATTTTTCGTTTGACGATCCCATGGAAGGCAAATGGGTGCTGGTCGAAGAGCCGACCTGTACCGAGCCGGGCGTGAAACAACGCGTGATCGGCACCACAACGGAAGAGGTCGCGGTACCCGCCAAGGGTCATGCACCGGGCGAGTGGATGATGACCGAAGAGCCCAGCTGCAAGGCCGAGGGCGTAAAAGTACTGGTTTGCATCGATTGCGGCGAAGAGCTGGATACGAAGAGCATTGCCAAAACCGATCATGTACACGGCACCTGGAAAGATGTAAAACCCGCACGTACCTATTGCAAGGGCTTGCGCGCCAAGGTGTGCGATGTATGCGGCGTATATCTGGATACCAAAGAAATCGACAAGCTGACCGCACCTGAAAATCAAGAAATTTTCTTGGATGTCATGAGTTCGGATTGGTACAGCAAAACCGTTTACTTTGCGTATAACAACGGCCTGTTCGAGGGTGTGGACGATACCCATTTTGCACCGGAAGAGGAAATGACCCGCGCCATGTTCGTAACGGTTTTGGGCAGATTGGCGGGCGTCAACGTTAAAAATAACGTGTCCACCAAGTTTACCGATGTTGAGAAAAAGAAATGGTATACGGGCTATATCAAATGGGCTTCGGACAACGGTATTGTGGACGGCGTCAGCAAAACGCGCTTTGCCCCAAATGCACCGATTACGCGCGAGCAGCTGTGCACGATGATTGTTCGTTACTGCAACTATGCAGGCATCAAATTGACCGATAAGGTGGATGAGGTGTTCTTTAAAGATAATGATCAGATCAGCTTGTACGCCGTGAAAAATATTCAAACCTGTCAGAGAGCCGGCATTGTTAACGGCCGCGGAAACGGCTATTTCGCACCGAAGGCTACGGCCACCCGTGCGGAAGTGGCAAAACTGCTGCAAAACTTTGCCGAGAACTGGTTGGCCGACTGATCGGTTTTCACAAACAAAACAAACGTCCGCGGAGGCTGCCGCGGACGTTTTTTGTAAAACGGTCGGCGCAAAGCGGTCGGTCGTATTGACCGGTAGGCGGAAGAAAGTGAAATCCGCCCGTCAGGGCGTAATCGGCCATGCGGCCATTGCAGAACGGCGCGGCCGCGGACAGAGAAAAAAGAAAGGGTAATCGGTATGAAAAATATTGTGTTGATCGGTATGCCGGGCGCGGGGAAAAGCACCATCGGATTTGCACTTGCGGAAAAGCTGGGCTTTACCTTTGTGGACACCGATACGGTTATAGAACAAAAATACGGTGAAAAGCTGTGTGAAATCATCGCGCGCGTGGGCGAAAAGGAATTTTTGCAGATGGAAAACCAAACGGTGGCGGATTTGCAAGCCGAAAACAGCATCATCGCCACGGGCGGCAGCATCGTGTTCGGTCGGGACGCGATGGCGCATTTGCACCAAATCGGGCATGTGGTGTATTTAAAATGGAGTGTTCGGCAGCTGGAAAAGCGGCTGGGCGATTTAAAGGCGCGGGGCGTCATTTTAAACGGCAGCAGAACGGTTCGTGAAATTTATGCCGCGCGTTCCCCCCTGTATGCGCGGGAGGCCGACTTTACCTTGGACGGCTCGGATATGAGCGCCGCCGCTTGTGCGGACGCGATTATAAAAGCTTTCAAAACAAAATAAGCGGCAGCTTTCCCAAAAAATCAGCGGCAGCTCCATGCAGGCGTACTTGCATGAAGCTGCCGCCTCTTTTTTGACCGCATTTGGCCATGAAGCGGGCAATTGCACGTTCGGCAGCGATTGGCCGCGGCGCAGGCCGCCGCGCTTTTCGTACGGAAGTAACAATAGGGAACGGCTCGTGGGGCCGGTAGCACAACCGCCGCGCTTTTCTATATGCTCCGAAATTTTTGGGGTTGTTTCGATGATATTTGCGGTAAATGCCGCCGCACGTTCAGCAGCACATGGCCATGGGGCAGGCCCCGCGCTTTTCGTACGGAAGTAACAATAGGGAACGGCTCGTGGGGCCGGTAGCACAACCGCCGCGCTTTTCTATATGCTCCGAAATTTTTGGGGTTGTTTCGATGATATTTGCGGTAAATTCTTCCGCATATTCGGCAGCACATGGCCATGGGGCAGGCCGCCGCGCTTTCTATATAACCTGAAACTTTGGGGTCGTTTCGGCGATATCTGCGGTAAATGCCGCCGCACGTTCGGCAGCGCTTGGCCGCAGAGCATAGCAGCCACGCTTTCCATGAAACGGCGCCGGGAGGTTTGCTTTGAGTTTCGGGCTTGCGCCGCGTTTTTTGCCAAATGATCGCCCTTTAGAAACCGGCGGTTAAAAGAATCGGTAGCTGCCAAATCATCGACCCGTCTTGAAAAAACAACGGTATAAAGTGGTCTTTGTCTTTGGGGACATAAAAAAATCGGCAGTGCAAAATCTGCCAAGCCTATATTATTTTAAAAAGATCGGTAGCTGCTAAATCATCAACCCGTCTTGAAAAACAACGGTATAAAGTGGCGCTTGTCTTTGGAAACATAAAAAAATCGGCTCCCGCCGCGGCGTTTTGAAAACCGTTTTACGTTTTCAAACGTTCGCCCGAAAAGGGAGCCGATTTTATCATTTTCATGATTTTCCGCTTGGGAAAAATCAGGCCGGAAAAAAGATTAGGCTTTGTCGATCGAACCGAACAGCTCCATCTTTTCTTTTACCTTGGCCTTGATCGCTTCAAAGCCCGGAGCCAGCAGCTTGCGGGGGTCGAAGCCCTTGCCTTCCAAATCCTTGCCCGCTTCGATATATTTACGGGTTGCCTCGGCAAATACCAGCTGGCACTCGGTGTTTACATTGATTTTGCAAACGCCCAGGGAAATGGCTTTTTTGACCTGATCGTCCGGAATACCCGTGCCGCCGTGCAGTACCAACGGCATGCCGAGCGTGGCATTGTTGATTTTTTCCAGCACGTCAAAGCGCAGACCCTGCCAGTTGGCGGGATATTTTCCGTGAATATTGCCGATGCCGGCCGCCAAAATATCAACGCCCAGATCTGCAATGGTTTTGCACTCGTCGGGATCGGCCACTTCGCCGCCGCCGATTACGCCGTCTTCTTCGCCGCCGATGGCACCGACCTCTGCCTCTACCGACAGACCTCTCTCGGCGCACAGCTTAATGATTTCTTTGGTTTTTTCAATGTTTTCCGCAATGTCGTAGTGCGAACCGTCAAACATGATGGAGGAAAAACCGCTGTCCATGGCTTTTTTGGCACCCTCGTAGCTGCCGTGATCCAAATGCAGCGCCACCGGAACGGTGATGTTCAGCGCTTCAATCATGGCCTTTACCATATCGGCCACGGTTTTAAAACCGCACATATATTTGGCTGCGCCCTCGGACACACCTAAAATAACGGGGCTGTTGTTTTCCTGCGCTGTCAGCAAAATGGCCTTGGTCCATTCAAGATTGTTGATGTTGAACTGACCGACCGCATATTTACCGTCGCGCGCCTTGATCATCATGTCTTTTACATTTACCAGCATTTACAGATCTCTCCTTTTGATAAAAAATTCTAAAACTAAAACAATTATACTGTAATTATCCCGAAAAATCAAGTGCTTATCCATTTATGCTTTGACAAAAGGGGAAAAATAATATATTATTGAAGTAATGTTTAATGCTTAGAAAGAAGTTTTTCAGGTATGGTATATTTGGATAATGCCGCCACGACCAAAATGTCCCCGGCGGCGCTTGCGGCGCAGACACGGCTGTCGCAGGAAATCTTTGCCAATCCGTCCTCGTTGCACGCCGCGGGCTTTGCGGCCGAGCGGGAGGTGGAAGCGGCGCGGGCGGCAATCGCCGCGGCGCTGAATGTCAAAAATGAGGAAATTTATTTCGGTGCGGGCGGCACGTTTTGTAATAATACCGCCATTTTCGGGGCCGCACGGGCCAACGGACGCACCAAGCGGCGCGTGGTCATCAGTAATATTGAGCATGCCTGCGTGCGTGAGAGCGCCATGCAGCTGACCTCCGAGGGGTTTGAGGTGATCGCCGTCCCGCCGACGGTGCAGGATTTTGCCGCGGCCATCGACGGGCAGACCGTTTTGGTCAGCTGTATGCTGGTCAATAACGAAACCGGGCTGATTTTACCGGTGGAGCAGATTGCGCGAGCGGCGCATAATGCGGGGGCTTTGATGCATGTGGACGCGGTGCAGGCGTTTGGGAAAATGCCCGTGGACGCGGGGGCGCTCGGCGCCGATTTGCTCACAATCAGCGCTCATAAAATTCACGGCCCCAAGGGCTGCGGCGCGCTGTATATCAAAAAGGGCGTGCGCGTTCGTCCCATTGTGTTCGGCGGCGGCCAGGAAAAGGGCATGATCAGCGGAACGCTGAACAGTCCCGCCATTGCGGCGTTCGGTGCGGCGGTGCGCGAAATGAGTGCGCAGCTTTGCGAGCGAAAGGCGCATTTTGCGGCGCTGGAGGCGCATTTTCTTAAGCAGGCGGCCGATCGGAAGTATCTTCAACTCAATCGGGACGCGCGTCCCCATGCACCGCATATCATCAATGTCAGCTTTATGGGCTACCTTGGCGAAAATGTGCTGCATTTTTTGGAAACGAAGGAAATTTACGTTTCGGTGGGCTCGGCCTGTTCCGATCATGCGCACCACGGTAGCATTTTGGCCGCGATGGGCAAGGATCGAAAGACGGTGGACGGCGCGCTGCGGATCAGCTTCGGACGCGAAACGACAAAAGCGGAGATTGACGCGTTTTTTGCCGCCGCGGATGAGGCGGAAAAAACACTCATTAAGAAATACAGAGGATAACTTTATAAGGGATTATGCGCCTTTTTTGCCGTCGGTGCGGCGGCAGGGAAAAGGGGCGGATCATGAGCGATGCTTTGATCACTCATGGCGCTCTGCGGCGCTGCGGAAAGGCAGGATCATACGGATATGAGAGAAATCGTTTTGGCAAAATGCGGAGAGCTGGTACTGAAAGGGCTCAATCGCAGTCGCTTTGAGAGCGTACTGCTGAAAAATTTAAAGGCGGCGCTGGCACCGCTGGGTGAGGTGGAGGTGCATTTGGCGCAGTCCACGGCGTATATTGAGCCCGCACCCGGCGTTTCGGTGGACGCCGTGCTGGAGACTGCCGGTAGAGT
>CAKRPM010000038.1 GCA_934378025.1 uncultured Eubacteriales bacterium
GTGAAATCACCGCCCCGCTTTCCGCCATTGTTGCCTTGCAGCTGCTGGCCTACTATGTGGCGCTTGAAAACGGCTGCGACATTGATCAACCCAGAAACCTCGCCAAGAGCGTTACGGTTGAATAGGAGGGATTTTTTATGAGAAAGTATTTCGGAACCGACGGTATTCGCGGTATCGTCAATAAAGCGCTGACGCAGGATCTTGCCTTTCGCTGCGCCGCCAGCTGCGGATATTTGTTAAAACAAAACAACCCGCGCGCCAAGGTCATCATCGGCAGCGACACACGGATTTCCAAAAGCATGCTGACCGGCGCCATGATCAGCGGATTTTGTTACAGCGGCGTGAATGTTATCGACATCGGCGTGCTGCCCACCCCCGCGCTTGCCTTTTTAATCGATCGTATGGGGGCGGATGCCGGCGTAATGATTTCCGCCTCCCACAATCCTTATGAATACAACGGCATTAAAATTTTGACCCAAGGCGGCATTAAGCTTCCGGACGCCAAGGAAGAGGAAATCGAGGCGCTTATGGACAATTTCGAGCAAGTCCGCCCCGTGGATCAGCTCGGTACATTATCCTATCATCATCAAGCAAAAGATTTTTATTTGGAACATATCAAAAGAGCCTGCGAGCAGGATCTTTCCCATTTCAATATTCTGCTGGATTGCTCCAACGGCGCCACGGTTTATACCGCCTCGGAAGTCTTTTCCGATTTGAACATTTCTTTCAAACTGTTCGGGCATCACCCCAACGGCATGAATATTAACGACGGCTGCGGTTCCACCCACATGGAATACCTTGCCGAGGAAATTAAGAAAAATCACGCCGATATCGGATTTGCTTTTGACGGCGACGCCGATCGTTGTCTGGCCGTTGACAGCCTGGGCCGCATCATTGAGGGCGACAAAATCATGGCGGTCATCGCGCTTTATCTGAAAGCGCAGGGGCGGCTTAAAAACGATACCTTAGTCGCCACTGTAATGAGCAATCTCGGCCTGATTGAAAAAATGGAGCAAAACGGCATCAAAGTGCCGCAGACCAAAGTCGGCGATCGCTATGTACTGGAAGAAATGATGGCACGGGACTTTGTGTTGGGCGGGGAAAACTCCGGTCATATCATCTTTTTAGAGAAAGCCACTACAGGTGACGGCCAATTAACGGCCATTATGTTACTGTGTGCCATGAAATACTTTGACATGAGCAGCGAAGAGGTGTATGATATCTTTACCCCCTATCCGCAATATTTGTTTAATGTCACCGCCAATGATCTGCAAAAACGCAAGTTGATGGAGGACGAAATCTTCCACAACGATGTCCGGAAAGCGGAAGAAATTTTCGGTGGAAAGGGCCGTATTTTGGTGCGTCCCTCCGGCACCGAACCGTACATCCGGATTCTGGTAGAAGGTAAAGACGAAAAAGAGGTGCAGCGCACCGCCGAACAGCTGAAATCCTCTACCGAAATTCGCCTGAGTCAGATCTTTTAAAAAGCAAAGCGGCTGCCACGGGGCAGCCGCTTTTTTCTTTCAGAAAGGAACGGTTATGGAAATTCATCAAAAAGCCCTGGTGCGCCTGCTGTCCGATCACGGAAAATCCCTGCATAAAGGGCTCGGTCAAAATTTTTTAATCAATGAGCGTATTCTGCGCACCATCGCGGACGCTGCCGGAAAAGACGGCAATATTTTGGAAATCGGTGCGGGCGTCGGATGGTTGAGCGCACTGCTTTGCGCACAAAACAAACAGGTGGTCACTATTGAAATCGATTCGTCGCTGCGCCCGATTTTGGCGCAAACTGTTCCCTACGAAAATTTCACCCTGCATATCGAGGATATTTTAAAAGCTCATTTACCCGCGCTCTCCCGGCAATATTTTCACGGTGAAATTTGTACGCTGGTGGGCAATTTGCCGTATTATATTACCAGCGATATTCTTGAAAAACTGATGCACTGCTCCAATATTTTCGATCGTGCTGTAATCATGGTGCAGGCGGAGTTTGCCGAACGGATGCGCGCCCTGCCGGGCAGTAAAAAATATCGCGCCATGACCGTGCTGGCTCGCTACTTTTTTGATATTTCGCCGATTTGCACCGTTTCACCCGATTGTTTTTATCCGGCACCGCATGTAAAAAGCGCCGTCATCCTCTTATCCGTACGGCAAAATCGACCGCTCCCGCCCGAAAAAGAAGCCGCGTTTTGTCGATTTGTCAAGGCGGCGTTTTCCAACCGACGCAAAAAAATTTCCGCCCTCGCCGGTTTGTTCAACCGATCGAAGTCGGAAATGGAAGCTGCGCTGCAAACCATAAAAAAAGGCGCGGACATCCGCGCCGAAACACTCACCGAATCGGAATTTGCCACCCTTTTCAAGCAACTGCAAAAAGCCGAAAACACCCCCGCCGACTGATAAAGCAACTTAACTTAAAAATAAAAGGATCGTTCATCACGAACGATCCTTTGTTTTAGCCCACTAAGTTCAGCGCCACTACGGCAACTACCAACAAAATCGAGCATACAATGGTGATTTTACCGAGTATAGCGTCTCTGCCACGATGCTGATTTTTATTAAAATAAGATTCTGCGTCCATCGCGTTGCCGCCTGCCATAGCACCCAAACCGTCGTTCTTTCCCTGCTGAATCATAACAACGATCATAATCACCACGGCCAAAACAATCACCACGGCGCCCAAAATAATCTGTACTGTCGTCATGTTAATCACCTTTCCTATATCAATACCTGTATAGCATACCACAAAGCGGTAAAGATTGCAAGTTTTTTTTATGATTTTCCGAAAACGCCCGCAAAAGTTGTCAACTGTTTTTTAAAATTTTACAACCCCATAATTTTTTGTAATCCACTTTTCCACATAAAAAATCGCCGTTTTTTGGGGAAAACCGCTTATTTTGGGTGAGTTTTTCACCTTTTCCACAGAGTTATCCACAAGATTTATGTCAACTTGTTTTTCTATCGTTATGGGCGAAAAAATTCCTTGACAAATTTTTTGCGGTTATTTGACAATGCCAAACCGTTTAAAAACGCACATCAAAATAAACCACAATAACAGCAACCCGGCGAAAATCCAGGTCATATACAGCGCACTCCACCACTTGAAAATCAGCGCCAGCCAATACAGCACGGAAAGCCCCAGCACCGGCACACATTTCCAAATGCGAAAGCGATCCCTTGCCTTAAAACGAAGCACCAGCAGCGCAATGGCAATCAATGCCAGCACGCCCCAGCCGATTTTGCATACAATATCAAATTTTAAAATACCGGTGGTGATAAAATTTTGCTTCGGGTTAAAATAGCCCTGGTAGGTCAACATTCCGCCGAACCCGACCAATGCGCATACGCCGCCGAACAGCAAAAAGTCCTTGCCGTTGGGGAATGCCGCGATATACAAAATATAGCAAATCGCCAATAATACGTATGCCTCGGGAACACTGTACGCCCAGTAATCCACCGGCATGGTACACAACATGAACAGCTGCGTACCCGCCAAAACCGCCGATAAAAAGAAAATGTAATTGATCGCAAAAACCCGATGCGTAAAATCAGCACCTTTTTTATGCGCCCGATAAGTCAACACGCCGAGCACCGCCGCCGCTGCCAGCAGCACACCCGCAATCAGCGGCATAAACGGCGAGATTACCAGCCGAAGCCGACTGACCGCCCAAACACTTGCCGCTGCCGCCATAAAGAAAAACAACCCGACCGACGCGCGCGTAATGCGCACCTCGGAGGCATTATATTTTTTTTGCGCCGTATGATTCATGATTTTTCCTCCGCCGTCATTTTTTAAAAAGTGCCGTATTTACTGTACAAAATCGGCAAAACGAATGCCGCGGCATTTTCCGTCCGTAAAATTCTGGGGCCGAGCGATACGGATCTCAGGCCCGCCGCCTGCCAGTACGCCGCCTCTTCCGATGAAAAGCCCCCCTCGGAGCCGATCAAAAAACCGATCTGCGTGCCGCAAGCTTCCATTTCCAGTAAACTGTGCTCCGTTTCTTTTTCATAGCACACAAAGCCGTTTTGAAACGCACAGAGGCGGTGAACCGCCTCTCGGAAATCAATGGTGTCGCCGATTTCGGGCACAATGGCTCTGCCGCTTTGCTTGGCAGCGGAAAGCGCAATTTTTTTATAGCGCATCGTTTTGGACGCTCCCGTCGGCTTGGCAATGCAAAACCGAGAATAAACCGGCACAATCCTATGCACACCCATTTCCACACAACGCGTAATGATTTGCTCCATTTTTTCTCCCTTGGCCAGACACTGAAACACCGTAATGTCCAGTTTGCTTTCCCCGAGCGCGTCATGCTTTTGATCAATGGTCAAATAGGCGTTCTGCCCGTCAACGGCGGACAGCGTACATTCATATTCCGTGCCGGCCCCGTCGCAAACGCACACCTTTTCTCCCACGGCGGCGCGCAGCACATGCGTCAAATGATGATAATTCTCACCGCGCAGCACAATCTGCTCGGCCAACGTATCCGTTTCCGTAATAAAAAAACGACTCACTTCTCTGCCCTGCGGCACAAAAACGCGTGCCAGTCCTTTCGCTTGCTTTCTTTCACAATTTCAAGATTTGCCCGATCGATGGCCTGCGTAACTTGAGCCGCTCTTTGGTCAATAATGCCCGACAAAATCAGTCGGCCGTCCGCACCGAGAAATCGCACAAGATCCGGCAGAATGTCGAGAATTACATCCGCCACGATATTTGCCGTCACAATATCAAACGGGCCCTCCGTCAGTTTGGTAAAATCACCCTCCAAAAATGTCGCACGCGCAGCGACCCCGTTTAATTCGGCGTTTTGCCGACCGGCGGTCACCGCCAACGGATCGATATCCGTTCCGACGGCGCTCTGCGCCCCCAACAATAAGGCCGCCACTGCCAGTATGCCGCTGCCGCAGCCGACGTCCAGCATCTTGCCCTTCACATCCATGTCGCTGAGAAAAGACAGACACATTGCCGTTGTTTCATGACTGCCCGTGCCGAATGCCGCGCCGGGATCCAAATACAGCACCGTCTGCCCCGCCCGCGGGGTATAGTCCTCCCACACAGGCACGACCGCAAGCCGCCCGATTTCAATCGGCTTATAATACTGTTTCCAGGTATCCGTCCAGGCGCTGTCATCCACCGTTTGAGCATCAACGGCAAGCGAACCGTAGTCCTCATGCTTCTCACGCAGTGCCTGCATTGCCGCGCGTACCGCTTCCGCGGCGGTTTCATCCTGAGCGTATAATGTCACGGTGCTTTCCGCGTCACGCAGCGCCAAAAGCTTTTCGTCCACGAAATCCCAATGCGGCGCCGTACCTTCTAAGAACTCTTCAAAATCTTTGCTGTCCTGCACCTCAAAGCCGTCGATTCCCAGTGCGATCAACGCATTGCTTACCATTTCCACACCTTCGGGTGTGGTATGAATTGTCAGTTTTGTATATTGCATAATTGATTCCTCCAAGCGGGATGTGGTAACACTAAGTAGATAAAAAAGCTGCCCATGCGGGCATCTTTGTAAAGGCGCAGTACCCCCGGTGACAGCCGCAAAGGGTTGCTTTGTAAACCTTGCTGCGGTTATTATACCACAAAGCAAAGCTTTGTGGTATAATTTGCCGTCTTTTTCGGTTGCCCGTCTTGCGGGCGAGAAAAAGGGCAGTTAAAATATAATAGCCACTTTGCGGATATTATACCATGAGCAAAAATGCTTGCTTGCAAAGGCATTTTTGCGAAGCCGTCAATAGCACAGCCGTGCCACGCACGGGCGGCGACAGCCGCGAAGAATTGCGCAGCAATTCTTTCTGCGGATATTATACCATACCCCCGTTTTTAACGTCAACCCTCAGTCCCAAAACACCTGCAAAATAAAAGGCGGAAAACCCTTAAGGCTTTCCACCTCTCTTTTTACTTTGTTGTTTCTTCCGGCAAACGATGGTAAAGTTCGGTCAAAGCACGCACTTTTTCGGCCAATGCGCTGCTGACCTCTTCCGACCTCATTCGCCATAACCAGTTGCCGCCTGCTTTTCCCGGTGTATTCATGCGGGCACTGCCGTCCTTTTCCAAAAGATCCTGCATGCACAAAATCACCGTGTCCGACGGGCTGGCCAGCACCGTCTTAATAACGCCGGGGACGATGCCCTCTTTGCCGTTGAGCCGCATGTACTCCTCGGCATAAGCGCGCACTTGGGGGTCACATTCGTTATACCAGCCCAGGATGGTATTATTATCATGCGTTCCGGTATACGCCACGGAATTTTTCGGATAGCAGAAGGGCAGATAATCCAAAGCGTCACGGCTGTCAAAGGCAAACTGCAACACTTTCATACCGGGGTACCCGCTTTCCTGCAGCATGCGCTCCACCTCCGGCGTCAAATAGCCCAGATCCTCCGCAATAATATCATACCTGCCGCCGCGGCTTTTTAATGTGTTAAAAAACGAAATGCCCGGCCCTTTTTCCCAGTGCCCGTTTCGAGCCGTTTCCTCAGCCGCGTCAATGACAAAAAAGCTTTCAAATCCGCGAAAATGATCAATCCGAACCTTATCAAATAAGGTGCCCTGATGACAAAGACGGCGATGCCACCATTCAAAACCGTCCCGTTCCATGGCCGACCAATCATACAGCGGATTGCCCCAGCGTTGTCCGTCGGGCGTAAATGCGTCCGGCGGACAGCCTGCGATTTCATAAGCGCGCCCCTGATCGTCCAAACGGAAAAGTTCCGGATGCGCCCAGACGTCGCTGCTGTCGGACGAGGCATAAATGGGGATATCGCCGATCAGCTCGATTTCTTTTTCGGCGGCATATTGCTTAAGGGATAAAAACTGCTTATAAAAAAAGTACTGCAGCATTTTATAAAATTCCGTGTCCTCGGCCACTGTGCATTTGATCCGTTGTTCCGGTGAAAACTGTTCACGCGCAATCCCGCCGTTGCGATCCTTCAGCGTCATAAAAGCCGCATAATCTTCCAACCACCAACCGTGATCTTGCAGAAACGTACCGTAATCCGCCGGTTCATGCCCGCGGAATTTTGAAAACATGTTTTCAAAAAAATGCCGCCGGCTTTGCCAAAGCCATCCGTAGTCCACATCGCCCTCGTCCCGCGCCTCCGGCAGCTCCGCAAAGCCCTCCTCCGCCACCAAAAGCGGATCAATAAAATACGGATTTCCGGCAAACGACGAAAACGATTGATACGGCGAGTCCCCGTATCCCGTCGGACCGATGGGCAGCATTTGCCAATACCGCTGTCCCGCCGCCTTTAAAAAATCCACAAACCGATAGGCCTCCCGCCCCAGCGTACCGATTCCGTACGCTGAGGGCAAAGAGGAAATATGACACAAAATACCGCAGCTTCTCATCCTTTTACCGACCCCGCCATTACACCTTTAATAATATATTTTTGACACGAAAAATAGAAAATTATGATCGGAACAATACTGATCATAATCAGCGCCATGATTGCCCCGATATCGCTTTGACCGTAGGAACCGTTTAAATACTGAATATGAATGGGTATGGTCTTGTAAAGTTTTAAATCCAGCACCAAGTACGGCAACAGATAATCGTTCCATACCCACATAATTTCCAGTATGCCCACGCTGACCATGGTCGGCCGAAGCATCGGCAGTACCACGCCGAAAAAGGTGCGTACGGGACCGCAGCCGTCGATCCCGGCCGCCTCTTCAATTTCCAAGGGCATCGCCTTGAAAAAGCCGGAGAACATAAACACCGCCAGCCCCGCCCCGAAACCGAGATAAATGATCGGAATGGTAAACGGTGTGTTCAGCCCCAATGTATCCGCTGTTTTGGAAAGCGTATACATCACCATTTGAAACGGAACAATCATAGAAAAAATACATAAATAGTATAACACACGGCATATCTTGCTGTCTACCCTGGAAATATACCAGGCGCACATGGAGGTGCAAAACAATATCAACGCCACGGAAAGCACAGTAATCAAAAAGCTGTACAAAACCGATTTATAAAACGGATAATTGCCGAACGTCATCCCTGTAATATAATTTCCCGCGCCGATAAAGCTTTCTTTGTTCGGCAGCGAAAACGGTGCATCGCTGATAAAGGTTTTGGTCTTAAAAGAGTTCATCAGCACAATGAAAATCGGCGCGACATACAGCACGCTGATGATAAAAAAGACAAAACTGAGCGCCCATTTTGCCGTTTTTCTCATTGCTGCACCTCCTTTTTCCGCGTCAGGCGCAACTGCACAAGCGCAATGACCGCCACCAAGATAAAGAACAATACGGCTTTGGCTTGCCCCACCCCGCGGGAGGCCGACGTGCCGTAAAACGTATTATAAATATTCAGCGCCAACAACTCGGTTAAATAGATCGTCTTTCCGCCGCCGATCAGCTTGCCGGGCGCGCCCGCCGTCAACGCCAAATTTTGATCGAATAATTTAAACGAACCGGTCAGCGTTAAAAATGTGCAGATGGTTACGGAGGGCATAACCATGGGCAACGTAATACGCCAAAGCGTTTGCCATTTGCCCGCGCCGTCGATTTTCGCCGCCTCATACAGACTTTCCGGAACACTTTGCAGACCCGCAATATAAATAATCATCATATACCCGATCTGCTGCCACGCCACCACGGCAACAAGGCCCCAAAAGCCCCAGGTGGCGCTCAGCGCCAAATTGCTTCCCTGTTTTGCCAAAAAACCGTTTAAAATCAATTGCCAAATATAGCCCAAGACGATGCCGCCGATTAAATTCGGGCTGAAAAACACCGTACGGTAGGCATTGGCCCCCGGTAAAGCGCCGGTCAGCGCCAGTGCAATGAAAAACGCCAGCACATTGACCACCACTACACTGACGGCCGCGAATGCGGCCGTCAGCCAAAACGCATGCAAAAAACCGGGATCGCTGATTGCTTCTGCATAGTTTTCCAAGCCGTTAAATGTGGCGTCCGAGGTCGTGACAAATCGGCAAAACGAAAGAATCACCCCTCTTGCAAACGGATAGATAAACCCGATACAAAAGGCCGCCGCAGTCGGCAGTAAAAACAGTATCCAATACTTTCTCAGTTGCTTTTTCATGCGGTTTTATGCGCTTTGTCGTACTCGGTTTTCCATCCTTCGACAAACGCCTTTTCCACCTCGCTCCAATCCTTTGTACCGGCAGCATATTGTGTCAAAGCCGTGCCGACCCCGCTTTTCCAGTTGTCGGAAGGAATGGTCGAAAACGCCCAACTGACCGGCGTTTTATCATTGTATGCGTCCGCCGCTTTCACCAAAGGATTGGTCGAACCCTGCGCCTTTTTAAACGGAATGACAAATCCCATATCCTGCGCCATGGCCTTGGTTCCCTCCTCGTCCGTTACC